>DASQPM010000230.1:0-5573 GCA_035643935.1 Pyrinomonadaceae bacterium
TCACCAAGTCAGCATCATGCTGAACGGCGTCGACCTTGGCAGCATGACGTTCAATGCTGCCGAACACCCGACGGCGAAGTTTGCAGTCAATCGTTCTTTGTTAAGTGAAGGCGATAACACTATCTCGCTTGCCAGCCGTAACGGCGACTCGGACATCAGTTTTGTTGACTATTTGCGGCTGACCTATGCGCATCGATACACCGCCGACAACAACGCGCTCAGATTCAGCGTGCCTGGTGGCGCGGTGGTTCGTGTCGATGGCTTTACCACCGCAAACATTCGCGTCGTGGACATCACGAATCCCAACTCGCCGCTGGAAGTGGCTACCTCCGGCAGCCCTTCGGGCGCCGGTTATGCAGTGAAAGTTCAGGCGCTGGGCAACGATACGCGCACGTTGATGGCTTTTGCCGATGACCTTGCCGCGCATCCGTCGTCTGTCGCGGCCAACGAGCCGTCGAATTGGAACGCGAGCACAAACGGCGCGGACCTGGTGATCATCACGCATAAGGATTTTCGCCAGGCAATCGAGCCGCTTGCTAATTTGCGTCGCAGCCAGGGCTTGAGCGTCGCCGTGGTCGATGTTGAAGACGTCTACGACGAGTTTAGCTATGGCGCGCACACGCCGTTGGCCATTAAGGCATTTCTCATGAATGCCGCAGGAACCTGGGCGCGCAAGCCCGGGTATCTGCTGCTGGTCGGAGACAGCAGTTGGGATCCGCGCAACTATATGGACCAGGGCGCAAATGATTTCGTGCCGACAAAATTAATTGACACGAACTATATGGAAACCGCTTGTGACGACTGGCTGGTGGATTTCACCGGGCAGGGCCGCGCGGACATGGCCCTGGGCCGGCTGCCTAGCCGCACGGTGTCAGAAGTTAGTTTGATGGTTTCCAAGATCCTGGCTTACGAGCAGGAGAGGGAACTGAATGTGCCGTTGCGTGGCGCAGTGATGGTTGCGGACAACGGCTTTGAATCAAAGAGCGCACAAACCCGCGCGCTGTTACCGGCCAGTGTCACCACCCAGTCGCTCAATCGCGCGGACATCGGCAACGATGATCTGATGCGCGGGCAACTGATGGATGCGCTGAACCAGGGACCGATGATCGTTAACTTTTACGGTCACGGATCAGTGGGCGTCTGGACCGGCGCCGGCGTGCTCGATTCGGATCTGGCCGCCACACTCACCAACGCTAACCGGTCGTCGATCTATTTGATGATGACCTGTCTCAATGGTTATGCGCACGACGCCTACATCGACAGTCTCAGCGAATCGGTTTTGAAGGCGCCGAACGGTGGCGCGGTGGCGGTGTGGGCTTCTTCGGGATACACCGCACCGGATCCGCAGTTTGCGATGAACTCGCAATTCTATCGTCTCTTGTTTGGCGGCCCGCCGCTGCGCCTGGGTGAGGCAGCACGCGAAGCCAAGCTGGCAACGCCGGATCTGGACGTGCGCCGCACCTGGATGTTGCTCGGCGACCCGACGATGCGAGTTCGTTAGGGTGCGGGGCGGGAAGGCGAAACCAGAAGGCAGAAAGCAGTTGGCAGAATGCCACAAAGGAATTTCAAATAGTTTTCTTCGGGTCCCATTAATATCAAACAAGATTAAAGATCGCCCCAATGAAAGAACCGTCTGATCTCGCTAAAGCTCTCGAAGTTATCCTGAAGAATTCCGCGCTGGAGCCCACCAACGGTTCATCGCGCAATGGTTATGCAACGCCGCCGATCGTTGCCTACGGCGACGAAGCTTCGCCGGAAGGCGAGATGCATCTGCGTGACTATTGGCGCACGATTCGCAAGCGTTTGTGGTTGATCATTGGGCTCGCATTAATCGTTTCTACCATCGCTGCGCTCAGACAAGCTAAACAACCAGACGTCTATCAGGCGCACGCGCGCGTGCAAGTCGACACTGAGAGCTACAGCCCTGCGCTGGGCGCGTCAAAAGGCAATGCTTATTACGTTGATAACACATATATGGATCCCGAGTACTTCAATACTCAGGTTCAGATTCTGACCAGTCCCACGCTGCTCCGACGCGGGGCGAAGACGCTTGACCTTGAACACAACCGCACCTTTCTCAATGGACCGGTGGAAAGTCGTTCTACGTTGCAAAGCCTGCTGGGCGTGCTCGGTCTGCAGAAGTCCAAACAGCCGGCGAAGAGTGTCGCCCTGACCTTGCCTGACACAACTGGGCCAACGCTGAACAGTATGACTTCTTTGGTCGATGGTCCGGCGGCGATCGAACGACTCGCGCCGTACGTCGAATCGCTTCAGGGAATGCTGGAAGTGGAGCAGGTCAAGAAGACGCGGCTGATTGATTTGCGCGCGAGCCATACAGATCCGGCGGTCGCCACCAAAGTCGTAAACGCTATGGCCGACGCTTTTGCGCTTTGGAATCTGGAAGTAAAGACGAAGACCAACAGCATTGCCGGAACTTATCTGCAAAAGCGGATTGCCGAATTGCAATCGCAGATTCGCAACGGCGAAGAGCAGTTAGTAAACTACGCGCAAAGTCATGAGATCCTCTCGCTCGACGCCAGCCAAAATACGGTTGTGGAGCGGCTTGCCGGACTAAACAAAGAATTACTTGAAGCGGAGAACGACCGGAGTCTGGCGGAAGCGGCCTATCGCACCAGCCTGATGCCAGGCGCTGCGGAAGCAAATGCCGAGATTAGCGACAAGCAGATTGGCGAGCTCAAGTCACATCTCGCTGACCTGCGACAAAAGCGCGCGCAGTTACTGTTGACCGATACCGAGGAGTCGCCGGAGGTTAAAGATGTAACGCAGCAACTAGCGACGCTCGAGAAACAGTTAGAGGACACTCGGGGCAGCGCAAAAAAGATCATTAACACGAATCTCGAGAGCAATTACCGTAAAACTCTGGATCGTGAGAACACGTTGCGCGCGTCGTTTGGCAAGCAACGGGCGGAAACAGTGGCCCAGAATCAGGCGGCCATTAACTACAACATCCTCAAGCAGGAGATCGAAACCAACAAAGGGCTGCTCGATGGCTTGATGCAGCGTTCGAAAGAGAACGACGTGACTATGGCCGGTACGCCAAACAACATCCACGTCGTCGACTACTCGGCGATACCAAAAGAACCAGTTGGCCCGCGGCGCCTGCAGGCCGTAATCCTGGCGCTGGTATTGGCATTGGCGTTTGGAGTTGCACTCGCGCTGTTCCTCGAGTATCTGGACGACACGGTGAAGACTACAGGCGATGTTGAAAGTGGCTTGCGCCTGCCTTCACTGGCCATCATTCCCATCGCCGGGAGATCCACACAGCGGTTCCTGCCCATTTCGCGCGCGTTGCAACGGACGAATGGCAATGGCAGCGCTCCAGAGTTGCTTATAAACGCCAGTGGTCCATCCCAGCAGGCAGAAGCATACAGACATTTGCGCACTTCGATACTTTTATCGACGGCGGGCAGACCGCCGAAAAGTTTGTTGGTCACGTCCAGCGTTCCCGCTGAGGGAAAAACCACGATGGTGGTCAACACCGCTACGGTACTGGCGCAGACCGGAGCGCAGGTTTTAGTGATCGACGCCGACATGCGCCGGCCGCGTTTGCACTATGTGTTTGGCTTAGACAATAACGATGGCCTGAGCGCGATTCTCTCCAGCGATATGACCGAGGCCGACGTGTTGTCGAAGATCAATAAATTCAGGGACACCAACATCTATCTGTTGAGCTCTGGCGCGATTCCGCCAAACCCGGCGGAGCTGCTCGGCTCGGCTCAGATGAAGCGCTTGCTGGACATCGTTGGCGAAACGTTTAACTACATCGTGATCGATTCGCCGCCCATTGCCTCTTTTACCGACGGCGTGCTCATTTCATCGCTGGTTGATGGCGTGCTATTGGTGGTGCACGGAGGCAAGACGTCGCGGCAAGTGGTGAAGCGCACGCGGCAGATCCTTCACGAAGTTGGCGCCAAGATCATCGGCGTGGTATTGAATAAAGCCGACGTGCGCTCGAGCGATTACCACTATTATCACTATGGCTACAACGGCTATTACTCACGAGCTGAGGAAGGAAACTCAGAGGCGGCGAGTAGCTCGATAACAGCGGTTCCAAAATAGCGGACCGCCGCCGTTTCTCTGTTTGCGAATTCGAACCCGCCGGACTTATTATTCTTCTCCCCCATAAGCCGGAGTGGCGAAATTGGTATACGCACCAGACTCAAAATCTGGCGAGGTCAAACTCATGTCGGTTCGAGTCCGACCTCCGGCACCATGATCCGCAATCAGATCCGCAAACGACGTCGTCGTCCAGCTCGTATTGAGATCTCACTAGACACCCGTTTAGATAAGCAGTCGAGAGCTGCCTTTCTGAAGCAAACCAACGGGCCCCATCGACCGCTTTGTTCCCTCGGTGCAGACCTGTAACACTGCCAAACTCAGGTACTTAAGCCGGTGTAAAAACTTGTTTGCCATCATCGGGCAAAACTTGTAGAATGTCACCCAGTCCTGTCGGCGGGAACCAGCTTTCCGAACCCGCCCACGCATCCCTCGTTTTAAACCTTAAAAGTTTCCCAAGCGGTAATCGCACCGCCATTCCCCCAAAGTAGGAGTCGGAACAAATGTCGACTGGTGTGAAATCTCGGATTCTTGTTGTTGATGATGAGCCGGAGATAACAGCAATACTGTCCGATTTATTTACCGGCCAGTACTACTGCATGACGGCCGGCTCGGCTGAAGAAGCGCTCGAACGGCTGCTGGTGTCCGAGTATGAATTGGTCATCAGTGATATCACCATGCCGGGCATGAGCGGCCTCGACATGATTCCGCAAGTGAAGAGCATGGCGCCCAACACGGTAGTGGTAATGATCAGCGGCATGCAGACGGTGGAGAGCGCCATTGGCGCCCTGCGGCTTGGCGCCTTCGATTACGTTATGAAACCGTTTGACCTGCGGCAGGTGGAGGCGGTAGTGAAGCGCGCTCTGGAGCATCAGGAGCTCATAGTGGCCAAGCAACGTTATGAAGGCCATTTGGAAGAACTTGTCGAGCAGCGCACCGCCGAACTGGATGATGCTCTAAATTCACTCGAAGACGCATACCGTTCAACCTTGAGAGCGCTGACGGCCGCGCTCGAGACCAGAGACCTGGAAACGCACGGACATTCGGAACGTGTCGTCACCTACAGCTTGCGGCTCGGTCGCGAGTATGGACTCGACAGCCAACGCATCAAGGCGCTCGAGTTTGGTTCGCTGTTGCATGACATCGGGAAAATCGGCGTTCCCGATTCCATCTTACGCAAACCGGCCAAGTTGACGGACCAGGAGTGGGTGCGCATGCGCGAACATCCGGCGCACGGCCAGCAAATTCTCCGTGGCATACATTTTCTCGAAGGCGCGGCGCGCGTCGTGGCCCAGCATCACGAAAAGTGGGATGGTTCGGGTTATCCATTGGGCTTGCATGGTGAAGACATTGATCTGTGTGCTCGTATTTTCTCGGTAGCCGATGCGTTCGATGCGATGACCAGCGATCGCGTGTACCGTAAAGGCAAATCGTATGAAGCCGCTGCGCAGGAACTGGATGTCTGGGCTGGCAAACAGTTTGATCCAAAGGTTGTC
>DASQPM010000231.1:0-2855 GCA_035643935.1 Pyrinomonadaceae bacterium
GGACTCGAAGGGTCAACCGCGACAATCCCCACGCGTTCGCCGTGTTGCCGGTAGTACAAAGCAAGCTTGTCGACGAGCGAAGACTTTCCGGCCCCGGGTGCGCCAGTAATTCCGATTACGAGTCCACGCCCGGTCAGCGGAAAAATCTGCTTCATCAGTTCCGACGCATCTTTTGAGAGATCTTCTACTTTTGAAATCGCACGAGCTACTGCGCGCGCGTCACCGGCCGCGATCCGATCGATTAGTGACTTCGTGTTCGCTGCAGCGTTCATCGAACCATGCCGACTTTGCGTAACCTCGATCACAACTGCTGCAAAATCTCGCGCGCGATAATCAGTCGTTGAATCTCTGACGTGCCTTCGCCGATCGTGCACAGTTTGGAATCGCGCCAGTATTTCTCGGGCGGATAATCCTTCGTGTAGCCATAGCCGCCGTGCACCTGAATCGCTTCTTCACAAACGTTCACACTAATTTCTGAAGCGAACAGTTTGGCCATTGACGATTCCTTCGTTACCTTTCGCTTAGCGTCCTTGAGCCAGGCGGCGCGATACATCAACAAGCGGGCGGCGTCGATCTGCGTTGCCATATTTGCCAACTTAAACTGGATCGCCTGAAATTCCG
Organism: Pyrinomonadaceae bacterium; assembly: GCA_035643935.1. Lineage (GTDB taxonomy): Bacteria > Acidobacteriota > Blastocatellia > Pyrinomonadales > Pyrinomonadaceae > PSRF01. The sequence continues at coordinate 622 of DASQPM010000231.1, forward strand.
CGATTGGTTTGCCAAACTGCTGCCGTTCTTTCGCGTAACGCACCGCCGACTCGTATGCGCCCTGGGCTATTCCTACTGCCAGCGCCGCAATTGAGATACGGCCGCCGTCGAGAATTTCCATGGCATTGACAAAGCCCTGACCTTCGTCGCCCAGACGGTTTTCATCGGGCACGTAACAATCTTCAAAGACGACGCTGGCCGTTTCCGAGGCGCGCAGGCCAAGCTTGTTTTCTTTCTTTGCCGGCGCAAAGCCCGCCATTCCCTTCTCAAAAATGAACGCCGAAATGCCTTTGCTTCGTTTCGCGCGATCGGTTACCGCCATCGCCACGCAAGTGTCCGCATGAATTGCGTGCGTGATGAAATTTTTCGAACCGTTAACGATCCAACCTTCGTCTTTGCGTACGGCGGTGGAACGCGTTCCGGATGCGTCCGATCCGGCACTCGGCTCGGTCAGGCCCCACGCGCCCAGATGCTTGCCAGATGCGAGCGGTACTAAAAACTTTTGCTTTTGTGCTTCAGTGCCAAACTGATAAATGTGATTCGAGCAGAGCGAGTTGTGTGCCGCGACTGAAATTCCTACCGAGCCGTCAACACGCGAAAGTTCTTCAATGATGGTAGCGTATTCGATGTAACCCATGCCGGCGCCACCATACTCCTCAGGAAATAAGACGCCGGTCAGTCCTAACTCCGCCAGTTTTGGTTGCAGCTCGATTGGAAAGTGCTGCGCTTCATCCCACTCCATCACATGTGGAGCGATCTCAGCCTCCGCAAATTCGCGCACGCTGGTTTTTATCTGCCGCTGTTCTTCGCTTAATTCGAAATGCATTTAGCTTGCTATTTTTTCTTCAGTAGACGCGACAAAGGCATTCCCGCCTGTTACATCACAGGCAAGAATGCCTGTCCAAACCAAAAATTCCCAGTGCGCTAGATTCTACCTTATTGCCGCGATGAAGCGTGACTGGCGGCGCGCTTCTCTCGCCCGTTCCTGCCTCTGGTCGTGATCGCTTTGACTTCCTGTTCAGAAAGCTTGCGCCACGCGCCGGGCTTTAACCTGTCATCTCGCAACGGACCAATCTGCGAGCGGCGCAACTTCATTACTGAGTGTCCGATGAGATCAAACATGCGCCGTATCTGCTGGTTCTTTCCTTGATGCAAGATGATCTCAAACCAGGTGTTGGTCTGTGTCTCATAAACGCGTTTGATTTTTGCCGGCGCCGTGCGTGTTCCATCTTCGAGCGTGACGCCACGTCGCAATCGCTCAATCGCCTGCTCGGTGGGCACGCCCTTTATCTTTGCCTCGTAAACCTTCGGGACTTTGTTGCGCGCGGAGGTGATGAAGTTTGTAAACTCGCCATCGTTCGTCAGCAACAGCAAACCTTCAGTATTGAAATCCAAGCGGCCAACTGGGTAAACACGACCAAGCGAGGCTGGCAAAAAATCGAGCACGGTCGGCCGGCCTTCAGGATCGCTCACGCTTGAAAGACAACCTTTCGGTTTATTCAGCAGCACGTGGACCAGCGCGCGTTTCTCCAGCGTTGGGTTGATAAGCTTGCCGCGGACCTTGATGTGATCTTTTTCGGGATCGGCCTTGGTTCCCAGCTCCGTTACGACCTTGCCGTTGACGGTGACTTCGCCAGCCGTAATTAGTTCTTCGGCGTGACGCCGCGAAGCAATGCCGGCGTTGGCGATCAGTTTTTGGAGTCGCTCTTGCATAAGACCTGCGGGGCCGACTTAACTCCTTGGAGTGCAGCGGCCAGGCGCCGCTTTGGTCAGCGGTGGCCTGGCGCCGCGTTTCGTAAGATCCATTTCAACTAATCAGGGTAGTAACTACCGGCGATGGCCAAAGCGGCGCCGGGCCGCCGCACTCCAAAGATTTGCTTTCTGCCGTCTGACTAGCCGCCGCCCGCCAGGTCCTGAAAATCCTCCATGCTCGGAAGCTCGGAGAGATCCTTCAAGCCAAACTGCATCAGAAACTCTTTCGAGGTTCCATACATCATTGGCCGGCCTACTGTATCTTTGCGGCCTTTGGCCACAATCAGTTTCTTGTCGAGCAGCGTCTTGATCGACGATGGTGATTGTACTCCGCGAATCTCTAGAATTTCCGGCACAGTTACGGGTTGCTTATAGGCAATAACCGCCAGCGTTTCCAACGATGCAATTGACAATTTGGCGCTCGGGCGCGAACGCAGAAACGCGCGCACGTGTTCGTGATACTCGGGCCTCGTCGCAAATTG
>DASQPM010000232.1:0-2462 GCA_035643935.1 Pyrinomonadaceae bacterium
AACGCTAAGTGGCAATTTTATAGTAACGAACGAAATGGAATTGCAGCGGCGATCGGTTGTATTGGTTATGTCCCGCTCACGCATCGTCTCGGAACGCGCATGATTGCGCAATGTTACGGGGTCGCAAGCAAAGAGTTAAAATGGGGCCATGGACCACGATTCACCGGCGGCGCTTACGCGTTGCTGAACGCGCACGACGTGGAAAAAACAAAAGCAGGCGCGATCGTCGGCTATGAACAGCCAATCGTCGAAAACGTTGACTTTATCGTGGATTGGTTTAGCGGCGACAACCGGTTTGGTTACGTGTCCCCAGCACTCTCATTCTCAACGCCGCACGATGGCTCTTTGTCGCTTGGCTATACAATCGCCAACCACGGCCGCGGGAAGAACGCGTTGTTCGCTTATTACGGAATGACGTTCTAACGCCGCACTGCAAAGCGGCGTCAGGCCGCCGCACTCCAAAGTTTTCTATGAATGTTTTGCTGACAGGCTGGTGTACACCAGTTCGAGCCACATTTCTGTTTTGATGTAACCTGCGCCCCACGTTTTCCATTCGTCAGGCAGGCCTTCCGCTTTTATCTGCGCCAGCGTTTTGTGCGCCTTCATTTTCTTGCGCACAATCTCAGTCGTTTCCACCAGCATGCGATGAAAAAGTTTCAGGCCCTCGAGGTCTGATAAAGCTCCGTGACCGGGAATGATTTTGACGTCGGCCGGCAGCTTGCTGATTATGTCGCCAACGTTCTTCGTCATTCCTTCCACGTCGCCGCCATTTTCAAGATCGACCACCGGAAATCTGCCCTGGAAAAAGTCATCACCCATGTGCACGACGTTTGAAGTCGGAAAGAAAACTACGCAATCGCCGTCGGTGTGGCCGTGGGGAAAGTGGATCACCTTGATCTCTTCGCCGTTGAAGAAGACCGACACGGATTGATCGAAGGTGATTACCGGCAGTCCTTCTTTTGCCATTGGCGGAAATTTCCAACCAAAGAATTTCGACTGCTGCTCGGCGGTCAGCCGCTTGCGGGCGTTTGTCTGCGAGATGATGGGCGCATCTGGTCCGAAGACCGGATTGCTGCCGGTGTGGTCGCCATGGTAGTGAGTGTTTAGAATAAATTTCAGTTTTCCGTCACCCAGATTTTTCAGAGCAACCTTGATCTTATCTGCCAGCGGCGCATATTGGTCATCAACAATCAAGATTCCATCTGGCCCAACCGACACGCCGATATTTCCGCCCGCGCCTTGCAGCATGTAGACGTTTCCCGCCACCTTGAGCGTTTTGATCTCAACTTTGGAAAAGTCCTGCGGAAGGGCTTGTACACTATACAAACAAACTAGAAGAGCAGAAGAGATGAACAGGTATCTTTTCATTCCAGCCTCGAACCGTACGTAGGGCATGGTAGTGGTCTAGTTTGAATTAATCTCTGTTGCACAGAGAAAACTGAAATTAGGAAACTACTTACATCGCAAACACACTACCAAATACTTTACAGAGATAGTCGTTACTCGGACTCGGGATTCTTCAAGACCGCGATGAATGGCAGGTTGCGATAGCGTTCGGCGAAATCCAATCCGTAACCGACAACGAAGTGGTCGGGAATCTGAAAGCCGAGATAATCTATCTTCACAGGCCTTTCTCGCCGCTCAGCCTTATCAAGCAGAGCTGCGAGTTTTACACTTGCCGCACCGCGCGACTCGAGGTTGGCCATCAGATAGCTGAGCGTTAATCCAGTGTCGACGATGTCTTCAACCACGAGGATGTGTCGTCCTTCAATCGGCACGTCGAGGTCCTTCATGATGCGCACTTCGCCTGAAGTTCGGGTGGATGAGCCGTAACTTGATATCGCCATGAACTCGATACTCAAGCGCGTGTCAATGGTGCGCAACAGATCGCTCAGAAAAAAGCAGGCGCCTTTGAGCACGCCAATGAGCAATGGATTGAGTCCGGCATAATCGCGAGTGATTTGGGCGCCCAGCTCCTTGATGCGCGCCCGGATCGTTTCCTCGGAAAACAGAACGTCGAGATTGGGATTGGTAAACTCTGAAGTCATGTGCGCGGAAGGTGTGGCCAAGTCAGTCATCTCCTGTAATAAGAATTATGATTGAAAGCGCGTTGAAAGAAATCTCGTTGCCTATCTGGCTTATGGTGCGACATACTATTGAAGCTCTCCGCACAGGTCAATCAAGTCCAGAATGTTGGCGTGTTATTTTTGCTTCTTCGAAAGGGAACTATCTGCGTGAACCGAGTCAAAATTGCGTTAATTAGTTGCGTTCTTTTGCTCTTGCTGACGGCTTTTAGCGGGCATCCCGTTAGCGCGCAGGTGGCAGCACGCCCAGCGCCGACGCCCACGCCTCCAGACGTTCATGCACGCGTAGACGAAACAGTAGTTGACGCGAGCATTCCCGACGATACGGCCGTCGACAAAATGCTGGAAGTCTACGCGCCAAGAGTGCGGGCCCTGGAT
>DASQPM010000233.1:0-4967 GCA_035643935.1 Pyrinomonadaceae bacterium
AACGTCAGCGCCTTCTCGCGCGAACACTTCGCAGAGCGCGGCGCCAATTCCGCGCGTGCCTCCCGTAATAAACGCGCGTTTCCCTTCCAGCAATAAACTCACAGGCGAATTAGTCTCCTAAAAAGCCCGCTTCTCATTCAGCAAGCGGGCATTCCTTTTTTGAGATCTCAGATCTCAAATTTGAGATCTCATAACATCTTTATCGTTTGCGTGGGAATTAAACTCTTAAACGCTGGAACAGTCAAACGGGTGGTCAGGCGGAGATGGCCTCAGGCAGGATGACTTTTTCCTCAGCGTCGATCGAACCTGGAATGAGGGCAGTGATCTCTTCAACAATTTGCCGCGTGGCGTTAGGAATAGCCAGGCCAATTGTCGCCGCGCGCAGAGCTGAATAATGCGCCGTGTCTTCAACCATACGACGAATGACGGGAACGACGTCGCCGGCCCTTTGCAGCAACACGCCGGCGCCGCGCTTAACAATCAAACTGGCGGTGGCTGCTTCCTGCGGCATGGGGTCGGTGATCGCGTCGCCGATTATGGGCAAGCGGCAGGCAAACGCTTCAAAAGTTGTCAAACCGCCAAGTTTGGAAATCATGACGTTCGCGGCGCCCATCAGTTGTTCGACGTGTTCCGAATAGCCAATCACCTTAATAGGAAAAGACGCGTCCCGGGCCAGGGATTCCGCATCAGCTCTCAGCGTCTCGTTCCTGCCGGCCAGAAAAATTGCCTGCACTTCCAACTGCCCTCGCACCAGCTCGCGAAAGATCTGCGGTATGTTGCCGCCGCCTTCCCAACCCGCGTTTACAAACACCGTGAACTTTTCCGGGTCGAGGCCAAGCGCTTTGCGAGCTGCCTGCGCTGCTTCTTCGCCAGGGTAAGCAAACTTTGGATGCACCGGCATGCCCGATATCTTGATGCGGTGGGGACTGATGCCGTAATCGATCAACTGTCGCCGCGCTTCGTCGCTTGCCACCAGATAAAGCGTGACATCGTCGCAAGCCCAACCCTTCCAAAAACCGTAATAAGGATCGGTAACAACTGAAACCAACGGAATGCGGTCGGCGAGTTTCAACTCCTTCAGCACGCGCGCAAATATGTGTTGCGTTAGCGGGTGAACGCTGACAACGACGTGCGGGCACCAGCGCTCAAAAAGCTCCTTGATAAATCCGATGCAGCGCTTATGAAAGAACTCGCGAGTCTCAGGTCGAAAGCGGTTGACGAACCAGTAGAGATACTTCATCCAGTGCTGCCGGTTACGCAGCAGCCAGTTGTAAAGATTGACCAACTTCGCAGTGATCGAGTGGGACTCTTCGACGGCTTTTACGACGCGCACAGCATACGACTGGCCATCGAAAAACTTCTGCACGCCGGCAACAATTGCCGCAGCAGCAGAACGATGTCCGCCACCGGTGTCAGAAGATATGATCAGAATTTTAGGAATGCGCTGCGACATTGGATAAGCTTGTCGGACAAACTTTAGTTTGAAGTCTTTCTCCCTCTCCCCTTGGGAGAGGGTTGGGGAGAGGGCTTGTGCGCTTCAAGCTTCGCACCCTCCCCTAACCCCTCCCAAAGGGAGGGGAAGAAACCACGCACCTTTCAACAACTTGTTCGGACGTTCCTGAAGTTTGTCGGACACTCACGCTCTGACCGTCATGCCGTCTGCTTCCGGCCTCAACCGGTCCATCTCTTTCCGCGCCTTCTTCATTTCCTTTTCCAGCTTCTTGATTTGGATCAAGTGGCCGGGATTGAAAGGTAACGACGGGTAATAGCTGTTTGATTCGTGGGTGCAGAAACAACCGTCGGCGGCCTTCTTTCTGCGTTCTTTCATCGCCGGCGAAAGCCACAGCTTTTGAAAGTTCCAATCAAAATCGCGCAGGTTCCCGATCGGCGCCAGGTTCTCGCAGGATGAAACCGTACCTTCGTCATATATAACTCCGCCGGCGGTTCCGGCATAACAGGTCATCTGCGCTTGCTGCGTCTCCTGCGTCTTCGCAATCAGGCCGTGCATGTAAATATCGATCGCCGCCTTAAAGAAACCGGCGTTGCCGCCGTAATTGTTTTTTAGTGCCGCATGACGCGAATCATCGTCAATCATGGTTGCGAGTTTCGCGTAACGCGAATGATCGATGTCGAGCTCAATTGGATCGGCTGACGGCGGACGTATGTAGTTGAAATTAACTTTGTCAGGGCGCAGGTCATACTTCAAAAAGTCGTACCACTCAAAAATCGTGTCCTGATTCGAATTCATAAAACAGGTGCACGTTTGAATATCGAGTTTTGGATATTCTCTTTTTATAGTCTGAAGCTGGCGCGCGGTATCGATGGCGATGTCCCAGGATCCAGTCTTCTGGCGAATCTTTTCGTGCTGGTCTTTCAACCCATCAATGCCGAGCGCGACCGTCACGTTCAGGTTCGGACATTCCTCAAGTATCCGCGTGATGTCTGGAAAGATCCGTTTCTGAATCTGACCGTTTGACATGACGTAGATCGATTCGAGCTTATTGTTTGTATAAAACGAGCGTGCGATTTCCGGCAGGTCTTTGCGCGTGAATGGCTCGCCGCCCGCCAAAATCAGCACGCCAAGATTGCCACCCAGCGTCTGGGAAATTCTTTCAATCTCGTGCGTCTTCATTTGCAGCTTTTTGCGCGGGCGATCGTCCAGCTCATCGGTGAAAAAGCAGTGCGTACACCGCATGTCACAGACTGAAGTGACCAGAATGTTCAATAAAATCGGCGAAAACGGCTGGCCAACCGCTAACTTCGCGTAACGCGTCAAAAGCTCTTTTGTCGTAAAATCCATTTCAAAACCTCAATTATTAATGCGCATCATTTGATGCGAAACAAAGATTAACAGATAAGGTCTTTTTAACGTAACTTGAATTTGCTGAGTGTAAAAGTTTTGTAATTGCTTCCTGGTAGAAAGCTGACCGGTTACGTCACATGCTTGGGAAGATGCCAAGAAACTCCGGCGCGTTCGCTAGTCCGCAGTCAGACGATTGGCGGCGCGAAAGATGGCGGTGGAAAGCAACAATAGACCGTAGTTGATGAAACCCAGAGACGTCAGAACCTGGCTTAAAAACGTTCCGCAGAGAGACTTTGTTGTGAGTGTCAGAAAAATGAAGGACAGCACCACCAATACCTTGAACCAGGGATCTGTCACAAGCTGGGAGTACCATAAGTGCACAACGTACAGATAGCTAGGTACGAGCAAAACTAGATGATGTATCTCTGTCCACGTCGAGAAGGTTGGTATTAAGCCGAAGACGAGCGCGTAACCGCCCCACTCCGAAATCAAAGGTGAAGCATTGCCGTAGTGCACCGCATACCAAACAATTGCCGCAGCGACCGCGCCGGTAATAAGGAGGCTGACTATTATTATCGCCCGCGGTTGCAGTTCAACGATTGTGAACTGGTAGCCGCGACCGCGATAAGTAAATGGAGTTGTTCTCTGAAAGAACCGGCCAAGCTGAGCTCGCATCGATAGATTCCCCACGCCGCTAGGTACGCCCAAAGCCACGCTGTTAGACGTGAACACTTGCTTGAACCACTCCCGATGGTAGTACAAATCTTTCTGAGGTCCCACTATGAGAGCCGGCAGTGTTACTGCGACCAGGCAACCCAAAACCATTCCCGCGAGGACCTTGCCGCTTCGCTTGGCTAAAAACCAAAAGACAAACGGCACACTCGTTATTTTGAGCACGATGGACAGTCCAAAAGCGAGCCCGGCGGGCAGTTCTTGTTTTCGTGAGAGCAGAACTAAACCAAAAACCGATAGCGCGAGGACGATGATGTCAGACTGTCCGCTTTGCAAGTGAAAGAAGATAAACCTGGCCGTTAAAACCAATACAAAAGAAAAAACCACCCAACGTGTCCTCGCAGGAATAGAAAGGAAAGGCCGTCCGGTCATGCCGCTGTAGAAAGCCGCCATACTCCAGCCAAGCAAGATCACCGACACGATCGTCCAGAGGACAATGACCGCTTTTGTCGGAAGAATAAGCAGCGGTATGTACAGAAAAGCGAAGAACGGCGGGTACACGTAGTAAAGGCCAAAGGTGTTGGGTGTGTTTACTATATCGCCGCCCTGCAGCATCAGGCGAGCGGCGTGAAGGAATACGCGCGGATCGCTTCCCCAATGTTGAAAGGAAATCTGCTCGATCGAGCAGACAGCAATAGTAAACAGAATCAGCAAGGCTGCAATAAGACGGTATTTCGGAAGTCTGTCGAGGAATTTGTCTGATGACATTCAAGTGCGTGCAGCGTTCAAGAGACAATCGTTACTGACTAAGTAATTTCGCAAACAAATTCTGTCAGTGTTCACAAATCGGCGCGATCCGTTCTCACGTTGTTAACGCCTAGCGCCCGCATGCGACGATAAAGATGACTGCGATCGACTCCCATCAGTTCCGCTGCCCGCGACACATTTCCCTCAGCTTCGTCTAACTTTCTTTGAATGAACTCGCGATGGTAAGCGTCGGTCGCTTCTTTAAAGGAGGGAAATCTGAACGAGGTGGCGGGCGCTTCGTCTTTTCCGTGCGGCGGCAGATCAGCCGCCACCACCTTAATTCCCGGGTTCATGATTACGACTCGCTCAATCGTGTTTCTCAACTCGCGAACGTTGCCCGGCCAGAAATAGTTCTGCAGCTCTTCAATTGCGTCCGCCTCGAATTGCTTGGGAATCTTTCCGTAAGCTCGCGAAAAGTTTTGGTTAAAGAAATCAACCAGCAATGGCACGTCCTCAAGCCGTTCGCGCAGTGGCGGCAACTCAAACGGAATGACGTTCAGCCGGTAAAAAAGATCGGGGCGAAATTTTCCCTGTTCGATCTCGGCGTCCAGCTGCTTATTGGTGGCCGCAATCACGCGCACATCAACTTTCACTGAGTTGCCGCTGCCCACCGGCTCAAATCGCTGTTCTTCAAGCACGCGCAAAACCTTTGCCTGGACGTTGGCGCTCATGTCGCCAATCTCGT
>DASQPM010000234.1:0-2377 GCA_035643935.1 Pyrinomonadaceae bacterium
AAGCATCATAAGGAAAAGCATGCTCCAAAGGCTGGCCCTATTTCGTCGCAGCGCGCCAAGAACGTCCAAACCGAAACGAAGGCTGCCACCGAGAGCACTGCACCGAAGGCCGAAGCTCCGAAGCCAACTCAACCGGTAGAACCGACGCAGCTGGAGAAATCACTTGTAGTTCTCTCCAAACTTAAAGAGCTGGAGTTTCATTCACGCGCGAATATCGAAAAGCTAGCTGAGCTCAGTCTGACCATTGAGGAGGAGCTCAAGCAAAAGGCGTTCGCTGAGGCGATCGGCGCCGTTTACGCAGCGCAGGATGCATTTCAATCCAAGATCTTGAAGTTGATTGAAAACTATGAAGCGGAGTGTGCGCGTTTGTCGGGTTCTGCCTGACATGCGCTGCTGATCCACCAGACTTCGATTTTTTTTCTGCAATCTTTTTGCGACCAACGAGCACTCAGTTTCGAACAATCCCTAAACCTGACAGTCAAAACTTAACAGACATGAAAACGAAGAACCTATTGACAGTAGCAGTGATAAGCGCCGGCCTCGCATTCGGCGTCACCGCACAAGCGAAGGAAGAAAAACACGAAGAACAAACCATCAACAGTTCTGACGTCCCTGCCGCTGTGCAGCAGGCTGCCCAGGCGGAAGCCAAAGGCGGAACGATTGTTCGCTGGGAGAAGGAGGGTGCCAACTTTGAAGCCGTCATCGAAAAGAACGGCAAGCAAATTGGCGTCGAAATGGACGCTAACGGCAAGGTGCTGAGCAAACACAACGAAGCCAAAGAGCACAAAGAAAAAGGCGAGAAGTACTAATCATGGGTGGATCGCGTTGCCTTCAACGCGATAGTGGGAGAAGCGCGGCGAAGATGGATTGTCTTTGACATCGTCTTCGCCGCCTTCGCGCTTTTAGGCCATTGTAGCCGGTGTCGCTGACCCCGAGCACCGTTTTCAAGTGAACCGGCGAATGCTCGAGTAGATTATTCCACCAAGGATTGCTCCAATAGCTACCAAAGCAACGTCGCGCTTCAGCAAAGCGATCAGAAGAAAGGAAATCACCGCGATACCGACAGTGGGCCAGTCGACAAGCGCCTCGGGAATCAAATCCAGCGATACGACTGCGATGACGCCCACGACTGCTGCGCTGACCCCGGCGAGGAAGGCCTGGATCGGACGATTCTCCCTGAGTTTTTCGACATACTGCGCGCCCGCAATTACAAAAACGAATGACGGCAAGAAGACGAAGAATGTTGCTAACACTGCTCCCGGGATACCGCTGGCGATATAACCGACGAATGTTGTGAACAACATGAACGGCCCGGGCGTTGCGACGCTGAGAGCGACGCCATCGAGCAACTGGCCGTCGGAAAGCCAATGATATTGCGCAACGGCTCCACGTTGCACAAAGACAAGCGATGCATAGGCGCCGCCAAAGCTCAGCAGTCCTGTTTTTAAGAATAACCAGGCAATCTGAAACAGGCGCGAGTCGCCGAGTGGAAGCAACACACCAACACCACCGATCATCGCCGGCAACGTCGGCGCAGCTTTCTTCACCAGGGGCCACCCTTGATCGACAATCAGATTCAAGACGCCTGCAATCAACAAAATCAGCAAGAAGTTGATTCCACCGAAACGCATCGCCAGAAACGCGCCAACCAATAGAACTGCCAGGAAAAAATTCCGGATTGAGGCGCGCCCGAGCTTGATGATACCCGCGGCGATAATGCCCAGCACAGCCGGCTTAAGAACGTAGAGCGCGTTGTTAACCTGAGGCAGCTTGCCATACTTAACATAAAACCAACTCAGGACGATCATCACGACTGCACCCGGCAGAATGAAAGTAAGACCAGCCAGAATACCGCCCCAAAGCCTTCTTTTCAGATAGCCCACATAGATCGCAAGTTGGAGTGCCTCAGGACCGGGAAGCATATGGCAGAACGCCATGATCTTGACGAAGCGATCCTTGGACAACCACCGCCGCTTTTCCACCATGTGATTGAACATCATTGTGATCTGCGCGACCGGCCCGCCGATGTTCACAAAGCCCAGAAAGAGAAAATAGAGAAATACCTCGCGCCACGACGGCATCTGATGATCCGCGTCGGACTCGTTCTGCTCTCGATGCGTCATTGTCATCTTCGCTGCAAAAACGCATAGAGAGCGTCGAAGCATTCAAAGCCCCGTCGCAAAATCTCCTGATCAGGTAATCCTTCTTTCGCCCAACCTTTGAGCACGCGATCAATTCCGACGGCCTCGACGCGCTGAAATCGTGCGTCGTCCAAGTCCGCGTCGTGGATCATCTCCCCAATCTTGACCAGCGATTTGTCTGAAATCGAAAACCGCCTGGTGAGCGTCTCGAAGGTGCAGTAATTCCCGTGATGCGA
>DASQPM010000235.1:0-2904 GCA_035643935.1 Pyrinomonadaceae bacterium
CATTTTTGTCTACGAGTATCCTGGCCGCCTTTATCCGTACAACTTGAAACGTGGTGCGCATGAAGTACTGGGAAATCATCGCAGACAATCTTGGCGGATATACTGTGCGCGACATGAAGTCGTGTGGAATACGTCGTAAGAATTTCCTCATCGAATTAGAGCAGATCGGCTTTCATCTCGGCATGCAGCTGGCTCAAGCAAGATCGACAAATCCTCAGCGCATATCGCTTGCGCGACGTGGCGCCGCTTATTTCGAAATGTCTGGTCCGGGTGAATTCGTCTCGGCCACAGTTCTTTTCGCACTGATGGTCGCGATCAGGATCGTAAATATCACCCGCTACAACTTCGACAGTGATGAACCGCAGCATCTTCACGTGATCTGGGGATGGGCGCGCGGGCTTGTGCAATATCGTGATCTGTTCGACAATCACATGCCGTTATTTCATATCCTGTTTGCGCCGATCTTCGGGTTGATCGGTGATCGCGCGACCATTCTCTATGTGATGCGTTTCATTTTGCTGCCGATGTATTTTGTCGCGGCATGGTGCACCTACCGGATTGGGACATCGCTTTTTTCCAAACGGGTCGGCATATGGGCCGTCATCCTCGTTGGGCTTTATACCCGGTACCATTTTGGTTCGGTCGAATTTAGGACGGATAATCTTTGGGCTCCGCTCTGGCTGCTGTGTATCACAGTGTTAATCAGCGGTCCGCTTACTGTCCGCCGCGCTTTAGTCGCCGGCCTTTTACTTGGGCTTTGTTTTGGCGTCTCAATGAAATCGGTGCTGTTTTTGTTCTCGATTACGGTCGCAGCGCCGATGACGCTACTTCTTGTTGGCCGCGAGAGAGTAGGTCAATCGTGGAACTATCTAGCCCAGTGCGTCGCCGCGTTTCTAATTGCTACGGCAATTGTGCCTGCGACAATCATGGCCTTCTTCGCGTTCAAAGGGGTTTGGCACGATTTTCGATATTGCGTGTTTGATTTCAATTTTTTGGCTCGAGGCGTGCCCGACAATTCAGCGATTCTCAAAGGCAACGCGGCGGGGACGGTCATAATCGTGTCGTTCATTATTGTTTACCTGGCTTACCAGCTGACGCGTACCCAGAATAACGCCGGTTTAGCTTTTCGGCGCGGGTTTGTTTTGATTGTTTGTGCTTCTTATCTTCTCACGCTGAAAACATTCTGGCCCGTGGTCAGCCATGACGACTATCCGCCCTTTTATCCGCTCGCTGCCGTTTTCTGTAGTGACGCATTGCTTACCTTCTCCGACACATTGATCGGCCACAGGTGGAACCAAGGTCGAACCTTTCGGCTGCCATTGCCGGCGTTTGTCGCGCTTGCAGAAATTTTTCTCCTGGTTGGAAAGCAGCCAATTTGGAAAGACAGAACTGGACGAGAGACAGATCTACTTCGTAACGTGCTGGCATTGCTTGAACCGAGCGACCGCGTTCTCGATTCCAAAGGCGAGACCATCTTTCGCCAGCGTTGCGTTTGGCCGGTTTTTGAAGGGATCACCATGAGATCCATTGAGCGTGGAATCATAGCAGATAACACTCCGCAGAGATGTGTGGAAACGCACACGTGCGTGGTGGCGACGACAATGTTCAAGAGATTATCGCATGATACACGTCGCTTTGTGCGGCGTAATTATCTGCCGGTGACAAACAACTTGCGCGTAGCCGGCGAGGAATTGAAGCCTTTAGCCACCAATCCCCGGCAGGCCGACTTCGAAGTGGTAATTTCTGCACCGTATGAAATCATTTCTCCCAACGGCGATGTGTCAGGTACACTGGACAGAACCCCTTATAACGGCGCGCGTTTCCTTGCAGCTGGACCGCACACCTTCGAATCAGCATCGATATCCCACCACTTAATATTACTCTGGGCGCAAGCCGTGGATCGACATTTCACTCCGTTTGAGCATCATACTTCTTCTTTTTAAACAAAGTGCTCCCTGCGTCTACTCCACAGTTTACATCCGCTTCGAGGTTGATGCTGATCGCGCCGCACCCCGACGACGAAGCGCTCGCTTGCAGCATTATTCTGCAGCGCGCTGTCGGCGCCGGTGCGGCCATTCGCGTCCTTTATGCCACAGACGGTGATAATAATCCGTGGCCGCAACGCTTGTTGGATCACAAGTGGCGGTTGACTGCGGCTGATCAAAAACGTTGGGGAAAATTGCGACGTGCGGAAGCTCTGGCGGCTCTGCACACTCTTGGCGTCGATCGATCGGATGCGGATTTCCTTGGCTTGCCCGATCAAGGACTAACGGGTCTATTGATCACCGATTGCCGGTCAATTCTCGAACAGTTTGCAACATCCGTAAGTGCTTGGTGTCCCACGCACCTTCTAGTTCCTTCGGTCCACGATACGCATCCAGATCACAGCGCGCTGGCTGTGATACTACGGCTGTCTCTCGCCAATTTGTATCCGGATGGGCCGCCGATGTCAGTCTGGACTTATGCTGTTCATGGAAACAGCGAGGCCTTTTTTGGTCGTGCTCAGGAACTTCGACAGTCAAGGTCAGAGACAGCCGTGAAAGAACAGGCGATCCGTTCCCACAAAACACAACTCATGCTCTCACGGCGGCGTTTTCTTGCATATGCGGGGCGTCCCGAATGTTTTCTCAAACTCGAATCGCACGAAGTGACCCATGCCGATGGGCCAATTCGGCAGGTTTCGAGACAGATGCATGTTCTTCGCGTGAGGTTGCTGCTTTCCACGAAACCAATGGGCGCCACAGGGACAACGCTCTTTGTTCTGGGGCATGATAGTGCTGCGAGACTCCGCTGCGTGCGTATGCGGGTTCCTGTTCGCTCTTCCGCAACCGAGGTTTTTGACTGCCATACGGGCGAGCGCCTTGAGTTAGCCAGATATCACGGCAACGCCTTTGGGGGCGAGTT
>DASQPM010000236.1:0-4101 GCA_035643935.1 Pyrinomonadaceae bacterium
GGCGCTGGGCTGTCGCGAAAGACGCTTGACGAATTGCAGGAATTCGCGAAACGCTACGGCGCAACTGCGCTCGCATGGATAAAACTTGGCGACGAAACCACGTCATCGCTGCTGAAAGCTTTGGGTGACGAAGGCGTAAACCGTTTGGCGTCGGCTGCGGCGGCAAAGAAAGGCGATGCTGTCCTGATCGTTGCCGGTAAACCGAAAACAGTAGCGGCAAGTTTGGGGGCTTTGCGAAACGAAGTGGCCCGACGCGAGAAACTGATTCCGGCAAATGAGTATGCGCCGTTGTGGGTAACCGAGTTTCCCATGTTTGAGTATCACGAAGACGATGGCCGCTATTACGCCATGCACCATCCTTTCACTTCGCCGCTCGATGAAGATTTACCTTTGCTCGAACGTGCAGTTGAGGGTGGGGAAACGGACTTGCTGGGAAAACTCCGAACCAAGGCTTACGATCCAGTCATCAACGGCGTCGAGTTGGCCAGCGGTTCCATTCGTATTCACCGGCGCGACGTTCAGCGCCTCGTCTTCAAGGCGTTGGGCCTGACCACAGAAGAAGCGCGTTCACGTTTTGGATTTTTTCTCGATGCCCTCGAGTATGGCACCCCGCCGCATGGCGGCATCGCGCCGGGCATCGAGCGACTGCTGATGGTCCTGGTCCCTACGGAAAATATTCGCGACGTGATGGCCTTTCCGAAAACAGCTTCAGCAACCGATCTGATGATCGACGCGCCCGGCGAAGTTGATCAGAAACAATTGGAAGAATTGCATTTGAAGATCGTGGACAAGCAGTAGGCCGACCAAGAAGTAATCCGCAGATTACGCAGATTACACGGATTCATAAAAACGATAGGATCCTCGTTGGTGTTTCATTGTCTAGTTCTAATGCTTTCTTGTCCTGAATCTGTGAAATCTGCGTAATCTGCGGATGGACTTGGTGAATATTTCCTAACCCGCGTAGCCGATGCTCACTCTCGACAGCAACCACCGCCAGCAGATTCTTGTATACGCGCGCGATGCAGCACCTTTGGAGTGTTGTGGCCTAATAGGTGGCGCTGGCCAGCGCGCCAGCAGTCTTTATCCAATGCGTAACGTGGCCGCCAATGCAATCGTTGCATACGAAGCGGCGCCAGAAGATCTGTTTGCCGCACAGCGCCAAATGCGCGAGCGTGGCGAGCAGCTCCTCGCCATCTATCATTCCCATCCGCGCGCGACCGAGCCCCATCCTTCCGAAACCGATGTGCGGTTGGCCTTCTACCCGCAAGCGATTTATTTCATTATCGGTCTGGCCGGCGAACAGCCATTGATGCGCGCCTTCAAGATTTCCGAATCCGACGGTGCTTGGGAAGAAGTTGAGTATGCCATCGCGGGCGAGTAAGATTGAACCATCTCAACCGCAAGATCGTAGAGACTGCCAATGGAGACAAAGAGGAGTAAATACGATACCAACCCGCTCGATCCCGATTTCGTAAAGAACGCTGAAACGGCGTGGGGCGAAGGCGGCGATGGACCAGCAACGCAGCCGGTTCATGGAACAACGCAGCAAGTTGGTTCCCCGCCCGAAGACCCACGCGCCAACATTTACTCTGAAGCTCCTACGAGGCGTTACGACAAAGCATCGCTGGAAGCGTCGTACCCTTCAGTTTTCGTTCCGCCTACTTATTCGCCACCAGCACCCTACGGGCCCGCCCAGCCCGTCGCTCCCCAGATGACGCAAAGACCCGGCTCGCGATCTGTTGCCGGAATCGGATTGTCGGAAAAGTGGGCCACGGCGCTGCCGTATACGCCATTCTATATCGGGGTTGTAGTATCCCTTTTAGAACTTTTTTTGGTTCCCCGAAGTGAAACTAAGGTGCGCTTTCACGCTGCTCAGGGATTGGCGCTGCACGTTGCGATTTTGGTATTGCAAACTGCTTTCGCAGTTGTCGGCGCGATCACGAGCACCAGTGTCGGGAGTTCTTTTTTCAAGTTAGCCGCGTTCATATTTCTGATTGTCTCGATGATTCGTGTCGCGAAAGGGAAGCCGCACCACATCAGTGCCCTGACCGACCCGGCACAGTGGTTCAACGATCACATCGAGCTGCGCAAGTCCTGAGCCTGGTGGGATGCATGTGGCACTGGCATTGCAGCGAAACGGGGCGGAGGGTTTGCCAGTAACAGCTTGTTGAATCTTCGAACTGAAATCGTTCTCAAAGACGCTAATGATGTTGCGTTTTGGTTCAGCTTTGGCTCACGCCTCGCAACATTTTGGCAACAGAAAACGGGCAAACGCAGGCTTTCGGTAAGTCATCAAACAGACGCCAGGCCAAAGGCTCTCTTCCCTACTTGGCATGAATATGGTGAACGCACTTATTCCGGGGAGGTTGGGCCAGTGGATGTTAGAGCGGCGCAATCTCAGGGTTGGCCGCTCTTTTCTTTGGCCGCTCGATTTGAGTTTGAGCTTCGGCCGCGTCGATATGGAGGAAACAAATGATTAGAAAGAACTATAACAACCTGCAACGGGTGATGGCCATGCTGGCGGCGTTTGCGATTTTTGCAATGCCGGTTGCAGTTTTCAGTCAAACTAAAATCAGTTATCACAGTAACAAATACAAACCTACGGATGACGTGAAAGTTGGTCGTCAGGCAGCGGCGGAAGCCGAGCAACAGTTGCCAATTCTGAACGACGCGCAAACTACTAACTATGTCTCGCGCGTCGGCATGCGGCTGGTCTCAGCGATTCCACCAGAATTTCAGCATCCCGAGTTTCAATACTATTTCAAGGTTGTGAACGCGAGCGACATCAATGCGTTTGCCTTGCCGGGTGGTCCAATGTATGTGAACCGCGGGATGATCCAGGCAGCGCGCAACGAAGGCGAGATGGCGGGCGTCATGGCCCACGAGTTGAGCCACGTGGCTTTGCGTCACGGCACCGCGCAGGCATCCAAAGCGCAGAAGTATGGTTTGTTGGCCGGCATCCTCGGCATTGGTGGTCAGATTCTTGGCGGACCAGCAGGTGCGGCGGCGCAGATTGCCGGGCAGGGCGTCGGCGTTTACTTTCTAAAGTTCAGCCGCGAATATGAAACTGAAGCCGACATACTTGGCTCGCAAATCATGGCGCGCGCCGGTTATGACCCGCACGATCTGGCTAACATGTTTCAGACCATTGAACGTCAGGGCGGTGGTGGTGGCGGCTTCATGAGCGATCACCCAAGTCCGGCGAATCGGTATGCGCGCATTAATCAGGAAGCACAATATCTAAGGGTAGTGAATCCAGTGCGTGATACGCGCGAGTTTGAGCAGATTCAGGCGCGGCTGCGAGGCATGGGCCGTGCGCCTTCAATGGCCGAAATTGCCAAGAGCGGTCAACGTTACCCAACTGGCGAAACCACCGGCAATTATCCCAACAATCCGCCGCGCGGCACAGTTGGTTATCCTTCAACGCGCTATCAGGACTATTCTGAATTTGGCGGTGCGTTGCGTGTCAGCGTGCCCAGCAATTGGCGCGAGATTGGCGGCAACAACGATGTCTGGTTTTCTCCCGAAGGCGCTTATGGCCAATACCAGAATCAGGTTGTCTACACACACGGCGTAAACTTTGGCGTGTTCCAGCCACAGAGCAACAACCTGCAACAGGCGACCAACGAGTTTCTCAACAGCCTGGGTCAGGGAAACGGCAACCTGCGCCAGCAAAGCGGCTATCAAGGCACGACGATTTCAGGAAGGACTGGCTTGTCAATGACACTCAACAACGTCAATGAAGCAACCGGCCAGTCGGAAATTGTAACCGTGGTTACGACGCAACTACGCAACGGCCAACTCTTTTACATGATTGCGGTCGCGCCAAACAACGATTTCAGTTCGTTTCAAAGCGCTTTCCGCAACGTCCTTCGTTCAGTGCAGTTGAATGACTAAGTTTGTTCACGTCGCTGGCACGGTTCAAAAAGAGGCCCGTAAACAGTAGACAGTAGACAGCCAGAGGTCACCGGCGATGTGTCGTCGGATACATCACTCTCGTCCAACTGTTTGCTGTTTGCTGTTTACTGGTTGCTTTCTTTGGCTTCCTGCCAAAGCGCTTCCAAGTCGTCCAGCGTGACCGATTCAAACGCTTGCCCGCGG
>DASQPM010000237.1:0-6078 GCA_035643935.1 Pyrinomonadaceae bacterium
GTAACGAAAAATCAGTTGCCGGCGCGCATCAAGACGGTTGCCGTGCCCGCCTTTCAGATGGGGCCACAGGCACTGCGTTACAAGATAGGTTCGCGCTTTACCGCAGCGGTGGTCAACGAACTGATTCATCGCGGCCGCGGCTTGCATGTGCAGGGTGAACGCGAAGGCGCCGACGCCGTCATCGAAGGTTACGTCAAGAGTTTCAATTACGGTGGCGTATTGCTTGACGACAAAGGCCGCGCGCGAATTTTTGAGGTGACCATTGAAGTCGCCGTCACCGTGCGCGACCAGACGGAAAATCGCGTGCTCTATGACAATCAAAACTATGTCTTTCGCGGCGAATACGAATTCGCAAATGACCCGCGCAATTTCTTCAACGAAGAAGACCCGGCCGTAGAACGCATGGCGCGCAACTTCGCTGAAAGCATCGTCTCTTTAATGACCAACGCCATTCAAATCAAGAAATGACTTCGCTTACGCGCCCGCAACTCGATGCCTCGCTCAAAGCCGGACGAATCGAGCCGCTCTACCTCTTAACCGGCTACGAAACTTACCTGCGCGACGATGCCGCGCGCAAGATCACCGACACCGCGCTGGCCGGCACGCTTTTGCGTGAGTTCAACGAATCGTCTTTCAGCCTACTGTCCGACAGCGCGACTGCGGCCATCTCGATCGCCCAACAACTGCCTATGATGTCCGACCGCATCGTCGTGCGCATTCGCGACTTTGCCAAACTGCGCGAGGCGGATGAAGAAGTCATCATTCGTTATCTGAATGCGCCGTCGCCGTCGAGCGTGGTGATTTTTATCGCGGATGATTTGGACAAGCGCAAGAAGTTGACCAGGACATTGCTCAGCACTTGCACGGTAATTGACTTCGCTGCGGTTAAAGATGCGGAAGCAAAAGCGTGGGCGCGAACCCGTTTGAAAGAGCTGAAGACTGCAGCAGACGATCGCGTGCTCAGTGAGATCATTCGCATGGTTGGCACCGATTTACAAACGCTCAACTCGGAACTGGACAAACTCGCAGCCGCGGCGATCGAGACGCGCACCATCACGATGCAAATGGTCGACGAGCTGATTAGTCATTCGCGCGAGCTTTCGAATTTTGAATTGGGCGATCAGTTAATCGCCGGTGATCGCCGCCGCGCGCTGATGAAACTTCATCACCTGATCGAAGACAACGTTGCGCCTGTAATGCTGATAGGATTGATTGCGAGCAACTATCACCGGTTGGCATTGGCGAAGGAGTTAATGAAACAGGGTCGGAAAGATGAAGCGAGCCGGCTGGTTTATGGATCGTACGAAAAGAAAGATGCGTTCTTCAATACGCTGCAACGACGCGACGCCAGCGCTATCGCACGCGATATCAAACTGATCGCCGATGCGGATCTAGCCATCAAGACTTCGCTGGCCGGCGGCGGACCGAAAGGCGCGAAGTTGCAACTGGAAATGCTGATCTGTGCGCTGGGAAACTGAGAAAAGCCGGAAATACTCACCCCTAAATGTCCTTCGCTGTTCATCTTTGAGCCCCTATTCTTCCCCTTCCCTTTGGGAAGGGGACTGAGGGGAAGGGTCCGTCGCTGACCTCACGTTTCGTTTTTTCACAAAGCAGAAGGAGGAGACATTACAAATGTCTCCTCCTTCTGCTTTGTGAAGAGAGAGTTGGCAGAGGCTGGCCCGACAGGCCCTCTCCCTACCTCTCCCAAAGGGAGAGGGGAAAATCCGAATTACGTATCTTCTGCTCCTCTCGAGCGTCGATCCATTGAAACCTGCAAGTAGCTTGATATCTCCTTTAAGATGATTTCGGTGTTCTCCAGGACTTGCTCATTGGTAAACCGTAATATGCGCAACCCATGTCCTGTTAAGTACGCGTCTCGCGCCTGATCATGTTGGCACTGCTCATTGCTGTGATGAACTGAACCATCGCATTCAATTACTAATCGCCCCTCATGACAATAGAAATCAGCCACGTAATCTCCGAATTGGTGTTGCCGTCGGAATTTGAATCCTAGTAACTGCCGGTTACGAAGTAATTGCCATAGCAACCCTTCGGCACCTGTTTGTTGTTTGCGGAATTGGCGGGCCAGCCCGGACAAGCCGGCAATGTCATAGCCGCCTCTATAGTGCTTCGCCTTATTCATTTCACCTGGTCGCCGACTTACCTCGTCAATCTATAAATTAGCAGCGCCGCTCGTTTCGTCAGCAGCGGCAAGCTATCCAACTCAACAAACTCACCCGGCGCATGCGCGCCACCGCCGCTAGCGCCAATACCGTCCAGCCCCGGAATTAAGTGTGACACAAAAGCGATGTCGCCGGCGCCGCGCTCAGCAGGGTCGAGTGCTTCCATTTTCCCAGCGCCCAAATCCTGACTTACCTGGTCCAATTGCTTTAGCAGTTGATAGTTGCCGTCATTGGGCGTCATGGCCGGATAGCGATCTTCGAAAGTAATCTTTGCGCTCGTGCGTGGCAGGCTGCGGACCACGATATCGCGCATCTTTGCGCGCGCCGCTTCTTTCTGCTGTTCGCTGAGGAAACGCAGATCTCCGCTGACCAGCACCTTGGCAGGGATGACATTTGTCTTGCCGCTGGCTATGCCATCGGTTCCATTGAGCGCTGCTTGAGTGCCGCCGACGATCACACTCGGATTAAAAGTCAAATTCTTTTCCTTGTGCAACGACTCGTAAAACTGATCGAGGATGCGCGCGGTTTCGAATATCGCTCCGGCGCCGGCGTCGTTGCGAAAGATGCCGGCGGAATGGCCGGTCTGGCCCGTTACCTCCAGGGCCCAATTGCTCGAGCCGCGTCGTCCGACAGTGGCGCGATTGCCGGCGGCTGCTTCAAAACTCAATGCCAGGTCCGCGTTCTTCGCAGCTGCAACCATATCGCCGCGGCTGATTTCCAGTGGCCGGCCGGCATTCTCTTCGTCACCGGTTAACATGACGACGATGCGCCTGTCCTTTAACAAACCCGCGGAGTCAAGCGCTTTCAAAGCGTAAAGCATCACGATATCGCCAGCCTTCATGTCCACCGTGCCGGTGCCAAGAGCTCGATTGCCCTCGCGCTTAAACTTCTCACCACTCAAAACAGTATCGATGTGGCCCAACAGGAGCACACGCTTGCCCTTTGTACCTTTCGTTTGCGCCAGCAAATGGCCGGCGCGTTTCATCTCCGCCGGCATGTCGATCCATCTCGCAGTCATGCCCAGCGACTCGAGCTGACTCTTAAAGACCATACCAACCTGCTTCACGCCTGCGATGTTTTCTGTCGGACTTTGCAGGTTGACGACTCTTGTCAGCAACGCAATTTGTTCTGCCTGGTGCGCATCGATGTAACTCGCAATCTTTTGTTCCTCTGGCGAAAGCGTTTGCGCTTGCGCACAGATGCAGGCGATGGCGATCGTTAATAACGTAACTGCAAAGTTGCAGATCAGTTTATTCATTTGTTCTCCCTCGACTTCAGCCGGAAGTAATCCCTGAACCATCGAATGTCGTCAAGCGTTCCGCAATGATCCCAACCAAAGCCTCAACTGGTCTTGACACCCTGATTACGAGTCAATAGATTCCACCCGCAACACCATCCTACTCACGAGGCGCCCTTCGCCTCGTAAGGAGATCATATGAGCATTCACTCGGTACGCGCCTGTTTCTCTTTTCTTGCGCTCACTCTATTGCTGTCGCTAGTTGCCTGTATTGGTCCACAGGGACCGCCCGGACCAGCGGGCCCTCCGGGTTCCGGCGGCGGAGCACCCTATGTTTGGGTCTGCACGCCCGCGCACTGGCCCAATATGGGCAGTAATAGTCGTGCCGACTTATACGTCTTCAACGGCAGTACCGCTACTGCCAACGTCGCCGTACACATCCTGAACAAGGATGGAGTCAATCTGTTCGGCCAGGTCATTCCCGGAACAGCGCCGCCGGTCACCTACCCGGGTCAAACGGGCGCCGCCACAGTACCTGTCGCGCCTGCGAATACGTTAATCGTAACCTGGCAAACCCCGCAGAGTTATACGAACCCGCCGGGCCTCGACCAGACTAAAGTGTCCACGACCGTCCGGGTCGTTTCCGACCAGCCGATTGCCGTGGGCACCAACTTCGAGGGCAACTTCTCCCCGGTCCCCTGCAGCCTATTGCCGAAGTAGCGGCAGTGCGCGTAAATGAAACTGTTAGTTTGCGGGGCCCGTTGCCACTCAACTTGAATGGCCGGCAACCAACGCAAACTAACAGTTTGCTTCACCCTCGACGACCGTCCCTGCTAATCAATCCCTACGCTTCCTGCTTTTGTGTCGCGGCTGCTGACTCGCGCGCCTCGGCGCGGGCGGGTCGCGCGTATTTGTCCAGCCCGAAGCCAAGAAAAATCGTTGCCATAATGAACGCGGCTGAGAAAAACCACGGCGACGAGACCCCCAGCCTATCAAACGCCCAGCCAAAAAATAGTGGCGCAATGATCCGTGAGATGCCGCCATACGTCTGCTGCAATCCCATATAAAGACCGCGCTCTCTTTGACTAATGACCCGGGACAGCAGCGCGGTCACACACGGAAAAGTAAAGGCCGTCCCCAACGGAATCAGCGCCACCGCGATTGCCAGCATCCACAGATTTCGCGACAGCGGCATGCCTAGGACGCCGGCAGCCAAAAACACCAGGCCCAGCCGCGAAAGATTCGCCTCGCCCAGCCAGTCAACGGCCCTGCCGAGCAGCAACACGCGCGCGAAGACCGAGATCGAACCGACGTACATGAAGAAGTAACCAATTGTTTGTTCGGTGACTTGAAAGCGCGCGTTCAAGAAAAGCGCGAGCACTGAAAAACTTCCTTGAAAAGCGCCGATGGCAATCGCATAGATCCAGATAAGACGCGACGCAGGCTCACTCGCATGCGAAATGACGCGCCAGGTCGCCTGCCGCGAAGTCTGAAGTATTTCTCCAGGCTGCGCCGGTTCATTGAAATTACGCGACTCCTTTAGATAGCGCGCAACGAAGATCATGTTCAGCAGACAGAGTGCCGCTGCCATGATGCCCGGCGCGGCGTGCCCCAGTTCCAGCGTACGCGCTCCCGGCAGCAGATCGCGTTTGCCTAATGCCAGCGCAAAAGAGCCGAGCACCGGCCCCAGCGCCACGCCAAGATTGGTTGTCGCCGACAGCCACCCAAGCGCGCGCGCGCGATCCTTTGGATCGGTCGAGTCGGCTACGTAAGCCTGGATCACACCGACGGTGCCGCCACCTGCCCCCTGTACAATGCGCGAGAGAAACAACAAGAGCAACGAGTGAGCAAAACCAAAAATCAGATATGCAATCCCGGCCGCTCCTAACGCGATGAGCAGCGTAGGTCGCCGCCCAACGCGATCGGAAAAGCGGCCCCACATTGGCGCGCTTAAAAGTTGGGCTACCGTGAATGCGGACACGATAAAACCGATAATGATGCCGATGCCAAAGTGCATCCCCAGTAGATCGACTCCCGAGCCGCCCAAACTCTTCACATAAAAAGGCAGCAGCGGAATGATCATCAACAGCCCGAGCATGTCCACAAATGCCGTGGCCATCAGCGTGAAGAGCTTGGCGGGAATCTTTCGCACTTCTCGCCAAAGCACGTAGAGCAGTCCACAAGCGATCGCGCCCAGCGCTAGCAACACAATTGGAGAGTGGAGGGATTGAGCGATGTTCTGTTGGATCAGCATTTCAGGCGGCGGCGTGGAGACAGGTCACTGGTAGCATCGAAGACAGCGGTTCTAATTGGTCGAGTTTCTGGTTCTTCATACATCATACACTAGAGCCCAGGACTGGCTTAGATCTTGGAGGCTGAACTTAACAACGACCTGGTCGCTACCACTTCCGGTACTGACTTTGTTTAGCTCGTGCCACATCTCAGCCTCGCAAACTTCCGCATTCAATCCTGCCTATCGAAATGCCTGCTTAGCCGAAATCCTTGCATCGTTGGTCAACAAATACAGAAGCGGGAGCGGTTCTATGAAAGGGCTGTCAAGAAAAAAGTTTCACCTAAGCCGCCGAAAGTTCTCGACAACTAGCCACTCAACCCACCCGAAGCTGCTCAATGCACATTACTACGCCTCTTGTTGACCGT
>DASQPM010000238.1:0-6553 GCA_035643935.1 Pyrinomonadaceae bacterium
CAGCGGCTTTCAAAATCTGTTCGAAGTGCTCAACTGGGCTGCTGGTTCCCCTTCATTTGTGGTTAGCTCAAACCTGGGAAGATCGACGTTTGAGTGCAATTAAAGAAGCGATTGTTCGCGTCGTAAATTATTTTGCACCCCTGATCCATTTGGCACCGGAATAGGGAGGATAATATGTTCGATAACCTTGTTGAGTCTGGTTCGCACAAGCAGGACTTGGGGCGCAAAGGCTCGTTCATCTTGGGTACAGTTGCAATCTATGCTGTGCTCGGAATTGCCTTTATAGTTGGCAGCATTTGGTTCACCGTAGCCAACCTGGATAGTCAGGATTTGGAGCTGACTACTCTGGTGGCGCCGGTTCCAGTGCCGCAACAAAAGGCGCCAGAAAAGCAGGAAGAGGCCAAGCCGCAAAAAGTGGAACAGAACGTTGACGTCAGAAAAGAATTGATCGCCGACGTTAGCCGTACCGAACTGGTGCCGAAAGAGGTATCTGCGAAGGCGAGCGATATCCCTCCCGTCAGACGTGGCGTAACCACGGTCGTCGGCACTGAGTCGTCTAATGCAGCCGCTCCCATTGCTGGGCCAGGAACTGGCACCGGCATCGTAGCCGGACCAACGAAAGTAAATATTGCCGACGAACCGCCGCCACCGCCGCCGCCACCCCCGCATGCGCCCATCTCAGGCGGAGTGCTAAACGGAAAAGCAATCAGTCTTCCCAAACCGGCCTATCCCGCTATCGCCCGGACGGCGCATGCCTCTGGCACGGTCGTGGTCCAGGTGACGATTGACGAGAATGGAAACGTAATCTCGGCACATGCAGTATCAGGACATCCATTGCTGCAAGGTGTGGCTGTGGCAGCAGCACGTGGCGCGAGATTTTCGCCGACCAAACTCTCGGGGCAGCCGGTGAAGGTAACAGGCGTCATTACGTACAATTTCGTGGCTCAATAAAACTGCGGAGGTTCAGCGCCGTACGAGCCACTGGCGGCTCATTCTGCGAGTTCCCTGCGAGCTATTAATGTAAGAAAAACCTTTTGGAGGGTTTACCGTGACTATTCTAACAAGTCTTCTAGGAACCAAAGTCTTTGGCTTGATTGTCTTGATGTGGCAAGCGGCAGGCGCAGCTCCTGCAGCCAGCACTGAAGCCGACCATTTCTCGATCACTTCGATGATCAAGAGCATGGGCGGCGTCGCCATCGGCGTTGTTATTGTTCTTCTGATCATGTCGGTCTACTCGATCGCCATCATGGTAGAACGTTATCTGACCTATTCGGCAGCCAAGAAACAGTCGCGCGAATTCGCGCCACGCGTTGCTCAGGCGCTGAAGAATGATCGCATCGAAGAAGCGATAAACATCAGCGACAAGCATCGCAAGTCTCACCTCGCCATGGTGGTTAGCAGCGGCTTGCAGGAGTTTCGGGCGCACGAGCAGTCTTCAGACATTTCAGGCGACGAAATCGAAGCCTCGAAACGTGCCTTGCAACGCGCAATCGCGATCAAAACGGCCGAGTTCAAGCGCGGCTTATCAGGCTTGGCGACCATCGGCTCGACGGCCCCGTTCGTGGGACTGTTCGGTACGGTGTTTGGAATTATCAACGCATTCCGTGGCATGAAAGCCGCTGAACAGGCTGGCATCGGCGCAGTCGCCGGCGGTATTTCGGAAGCGTTGTTTACGACGGCGCTGGGATTGCTCGTGGCCGTCCCCGCTGTTTGGTTGTTCAACTACTTCACCGGCAAAGTCGACGGCTTTATCGTGGAGATGGACAACTCAGCTTCAGAACTCGTCGACTATTTCATCAAGAATCGTACGAAGCAACTGAAGCCGTAAGCGGTCTGGAAATTCATCTAAAGTTGCTTGCCTGTGGTAGCCGAAGCTACCGGCGGACAAAGCTTTTTCTGTCGCGCACAGCGAAAGGGGATTGAGTTATGGGAATGGCAGCAGGTGGAGGCGGCGGCCTTCAGTCAGAAATCAACGTCACCCCCATGGTCGATATCATGTTGGTGCTCTTGATCATCTTCATGGTGGTCACGCCGTTGCTGCAGCACGGCGTGACAGTGAGCTTGCCGCAAAACATGAACAACCCTGAGGAAGACACGAGGATCAACAACGAGACCGCCATTGTGATCGCCATTCCCAACGATGGCGAATACTGGCTTGGCAAAACCAGGATTACAAAGGACCAGGTCAAGGACAAAGTTGATGCGATGTTGAAGAACATCAAAAAAGAAGAAGATAAGATCGTTTACATCAAGAGCGGTGTGGGCGTCAGCTACGGCGAGGTAGTAAATATCATCAACGAAGTCCGAGCCCTGGGTATCGATAAGATTGGCCTGGTCGCGGACAAAAAGAAGAAGGGGGGCTCGACCGCCCCGGTCGCCCCGGTCGCCCCGGTCGCAAGATAATTTATTGACCGGGAATTGTTTGACTTTCGTGAGGCGTTCAGAGGAGCAAAGTTATGGCTATGAGTGGTGGTAAACCAGAAGGCGGATCAAAAGCAGTACCTTATATAAATGTTACGCCGCTGATCGATGTGCTGTTAGTTTTGCTGATCATTTTCATGGTGATCACCCCGCTTAAACCAAGCCGCTTTCAGGCTGATATTCCTACACAAAGAGATCCCAACGAAGATCTAAGCAAGCTGAAGCCGAACCCGCTGACGCTGGTGGTTTCAATCTCAAACGATCTTCAGTTGAAGCTTAATCAGGACAATATCGGCTCCGTGAATGATACGGCGCCTCTGAGCCAAAGGCTGCTACAGCTTTTCCAACAGCGCAAAGAGCAGCACGCCTACAAGCCGGGAATGGAAACGCGTTCTGATTTGCCTGACTCTGAACGGTTAGAAAAAACCGTGTTTGTGAAGGCGCCTAGATCGCTGCATTACGGCGATGTGGTCAAGGTGATTGACGCAATCAAAGGGGCCGGCGCCAACCCGGTTGGACTTCAGGTAGACGATCTGCCTCAATAAGTGTCTAATAACCAGCCCGTTCAGGCTACGGCTGAAACAGCTCTGGCCGTGTTGCGTTTCCAACCATCTTAATGGAGCTACGGATCAATGAAACTCTCTCAAACTAGAATCGCCATCGCGTTGGCGGTTCTCGTTGTAACAAGTTCTGGTTGCGGGCTGGTCAATCGAATACGGGCGAAGAACGAATTGAACGAAGCTGCGCGCACCTACCGCGAGGGCCACTTTGATGAGGCTGAGCAGCATTCGCGCAGAGCGCTTGAACTAGATCCCAGCAGCAAGACCGCCCCGTCTTTCATTGCGCGCACTATTCACGCGCAGTATCGCCCGGGAGTGCAGTCTCCTGAAAACCTTGCCAAGGCCGAGCAGGCTATTCAGGCGTACCAGCAGATTCTGCAAAAAGATCCCAAGAACGAAGAGGCTTACAAAGCCATTGCTTACCTCTACGGCGCAACTAAGCAGGAAGACAAATTGCGCTCCTGGATTTCAGCGCGCGCGAACGATACCAGCGCAGAGCCTGAAAAACGCGCCGAGGCTTACATTGTGCTTGCCAGTAAAGACTGGGACTGCTCCTTTAAGATCACTGAGCTGCCCGCCAACAAGACGACCACGCTCAACGAAGGCAATCGCGCCACCGTCTCTTACAAGAAACCAAGTGACCAAAAAGAGTTTGATAACGCCAGGGCTTGCGTGAAGCGCGGGCTTGAAGAGGTCGAAAACGCCATCAAGCTCGATCCCAATAGCGAGTCAGCCTGGTCCTACAAAACTAATCTCCTGCTCGAAGCTAAGAAACTTGCTGAGATGGACGGAAAGACGGATCAGGCGGCTGAGCTCGACAAGCAACGCGAAGTGGCGCAGAAAAGAACCATGGCGCTGAGTGAAGCCAATCAGAAGAAGAAAGAAGAAGAGGAAGCTAAGAAGGCAGCTTCGCCGGCCAAGAAGTAAGACTGCAATCTTCTTAAGCGTGTTCCTGGTGATGCTCGACTTTCGGGTCGGGCATCACCTTTTTGTTATAATCAATAATGCGCCCTTGTCTGTTTCGCAATCGGATGTGCTGTCTTAAATGATTCGAATCGAAGAAATAGTTGAGAACGTAGCCAGCAATCACCCGCAGGCCAACCTGGATCTGCTGCGGCGTGCCTACCTTTTCTCCGCTCGCGAACACAAAGGGCAGAAGCGGGCTTCGGGCGAATCGTATCTGGTGCATCCGCTCGAAGTCGCCAACATCCTCGCCAACATGAGACTTGATGAAGTTTCAGTGGCCACCGGTCTTTTGCATGACGTCGTCGAAGACACGCTGGTAGACCTCGAGACTATCCGCAAATATTTTGGCGAAGAGATTGCCCACCTCGTCGATGGTCTAACCAAGATTGCGCAAATCAGCAATATTTCGCGGGAAGAGCAGCAAGCTGAAAACGTGCGCAAGATGCTGTTGGCGATGGTTGATGACGTACGAATTGTCCTCGTCAAACTTGCCGATCGCCTGCACAACATGCGCACGCTTCAGTATTTGAGTCCGGAGAAGCGCAAGCGCATTGCTGAAGAGACGATGGAGATCTTTGCTCCCATTGCGCACCGGCTGGGAATGGGTAAGTTGCGCGGCGAATTGGAGGACCTCGCTTTCCGTCATCTGCATCCGGACGCCTACCGCGAACTAACCGACCAACTCGAAAAGCGTCGCCAGGAAAACGAGGCATTCCTCAGTGGAGTGACTGAACGCATCGAAGCAAAGATGAACGAGGCGGAAGTGCCGTTTGTGCGAGTTGAGGGTCGCGTCAAGCGCCTCTATTCGATTTGGAAAAAGCTCAAGCGACAGAAGATCGATTTGGATCAGGTCTACGATCTGGTGGCCGCGCGCGTGATAACTCCCAACGAAGTGAGACACTGCTATGCCGCACTCGGTGTCATTCATAACACCTGGCGGCCCGTCCCCGGCCGCATCAAAGACTGGATCGCCACGCCCCGCGACAATCTGTACCAGTCGCTGCATACCTCGGTGATCGGTTCTGACGGTCAATCATTCGAAGTACAGATCCGCACTGAAGAAATGCACCAGATTGCGGAGGAGGGTGTCGCGGCCCACTGGAAATACAAAGAAGGTAAACGCGGGGCGCACGATGACGACAATGCCTTTCAGGCCCTGCGCTCATTGGTGGAGTGGACGCAGGAAGTAAAGGATTCGCGCGATTTTCTCGACTCGTTAAAGCTCGATCTCTATCCCAAGGATCTCTTCGCGTTCACGCCGATGGGAAAAGTAATCCAACTGCCGCGCGGCGCCACGCCGGTCGATTTCGCTTACATGATTCACTCGGAAGTGGGAAATACCTGCACCGGAGCGCGTATCAACAGCCGAATTGTGCCGCTACGCAGCCAAATCCAAAATGGTGACGTGGTTGAGATTCTGACTTCGCCAAACTCACATCCTTCGCGCGACTGGTTGAATTTTATCGTCACTTCGCGGGCTCGAAATCGCGTGCGGCACTGGGTAGCCGAACAGCAGCGCGCCGAGTCGATCGAGATCGGCAGAAAACTTTTTGAAAAAGAGGCAGCGCGTTTTCAGCTCTCTGCCAAAAAACTTTTTGCCGATGGTGACGGCGAGATGAAACGCGTGGCCGGCGAATACGGTTACGGGCGCGTCGAAGATCTGCTTGCCGGCATCGGCTACGGCAAACTGGTTCCGCGCAACGTGATTGCAAAGTATCTGGGCCAGGAGCAATTTGAACAGCTCGACAAGCAAAAAGAATCGCGCCTGCGCAGCGGCGTGCGTGCGGTCAAGCGTCTAATTCGCCTTGGCGACGACTCGATAGTTGTCCGCGGGGTAGATGATTTAATGGTCACGCGCGCTCGTTGCTGCAACCCGTTGCATGGTGAAGACATTGTCGGCTACGTGACGCGTGGAAAAGGCGTGGCGGTCCACACCAAACGCTGCAAGAACGTGGCTTCGTTAATGGTTAATCGCGAACGCATAGTGGACGTCGAGTGGGCCGGCCGTCCGGAGACGACGGCGTACGCAGTGAAGCTGTTAGCCGTCACAGAAAATCGCACCGGCATGATTGCCGGCATTACCGGCGCCATCTCAGACATGAAAACCGGCATTCGCGACGCGCGTGCCTCAGTGGCCAATGACGAGAAGGGCCACATCGAGGTGACCGTCGAGGTGTTTGACGTGAAGCACCTCGATAAGGTGATCAATTCGATCAAAGGTGTCCCCGGTGTGCTCGATGTTGAGAGGATGCAGGGTATTGTTTGAAGCTGGAAGTTCAGAGTACAGCCTTTAGGCTGCAGTTCCCGGATCAGTCTGGGTTATTGTATCGACTTTCTTTTTGGAACTGTGTGCGGGGAAACGCGAAGCGATCTCATTAGCACCGCGGCTTCAGCCCGGTGATAGCAAATCGGAATTGACAAGGAACCGTTTCAAACGGTTTTTGTTGGCCGAAGGATCAGGAGAAACCGTTGGAAACGGTTCAAGGACTCATTTTGTGGAACTTGAGCACCGGGCTGAAGCCGCGGTGCTAATGAGATCGCTTCGCGTCCCTCCGCCCGCGCTTTCAGTTAAGCGGCGAGTCACAACTCTCCTCATGAAATTTCAA
>DASQPM010000239.1:0-3913 GCA_035643935.1 Pyrinomonadaceae bacterium
GTTAAGAATCGAATAGCCACTGTCCCGCTGGGCGGTTAGTTGCTCGTCATAGTAGGCACGCTCCTGCGGATCCATGAGCACGCGATAAGCGCGGGACAAGAGCGCAAAATCGCGCGCCGCACTCTCCAAACCGGCGTTCAGGTCTGGGTGCCGAAGTCGCGCAAGTTTGCGATATGCGGACTTCACCTCAGACTTGGAGGCGTTGCGCCTGATGCCTAAAACTTTGTAGTAATCAGTCACTGTGGTACTGGCCAATGCCGGCAGAAAAGGGGGTCGCTCTGCCGGTAAAATTATAGCACCATCCTGACAGATGTAATGGAGCACGAGAGTTTGGCAGGAAATTTTCGTTTGTGAGGGGCCAAAGGGGCGGCTCTTAATTCCTCGAGCGGCCATCGAGGGGGGCGAGGACGTTTTTGTTTGTGAGTGGATAACCCCTTTGGCGTTACCCCTCACCAGTCAAGTTTAATGCCACAGCAAAAGGATGAAAGAATCCCAGCAAGTTCTAGGATTTTGATAGAAGCGAGCGGTTGAACTGTCGATTAATGAAGACTCCAGGTGTCTACCGTTGAGTACACAAGGGCTCAATTGCTGGTCGCTTGCGAGGACTCGCGCTCCACAATTTTTATCAATGTTCGGACCGCGATACCGGTTGGGCCCTTTGCCCTGAAAGGCTTAGCTTCGTCAGCCCACGCGGTCCCGGCGATATCAAGGTGCGCCCATGCCACGCCGTCAGCAAACTCTTTTAGGAAAGCCGCCGCGGTGATCGTGCCGGCCTTACGTCCGCCCACGTTCTTTATGTCCGCGATATCAGATTTGATTTGCTTGGAGTATTCTTTATCAAGCGGCAATTGCCAAAACTTTTCGCCGACTTCCTTACCGGCCGAAATCACTTCATCTATCAGTTCTTGGTCCGTGCCAAGGATGGCCGCGTTGACGTCACCGAGCGCGATCGAGACTGCGCCAGTCAACGTTGCCATATCAACTATTCTCGTGGCCCCAAGTTTTTTTGCGTAGGCTATTGCGTCGGCAAGAATCAATCGTCCCTCGGCATCAGTGTTGATTACCTCGATGGTCTTTCCGGTCATGGCCCGGACGACGTCTCCGGGCTTTGTCGCTTTGCCCGACGGCAAATTTTCGGCGCACGGGATGACGCCCAAAATAGGAATGGGTGGCTTCAACTTTCCGATGGCGCGCATCGCGCCAATGACAGTTGCGCCACCCGTCATATCATACTTCATCAACTCCATATTTTCGCCTGGCTTCAGAGAGATACCGCCCGAATCAAAAGTTATTCCCTTCCCCACGAATGAGAGCAAGCCTTTTGAATCTTCGTCTTCATTTGCGGGGCTGTACTTCAAAATGATCAGCTTGCCTGGCTCATCGGATCCGCGCGAGACACTCAACAACGAACCCATGCCTTCCTGTTCCATGCGCGCTTCGTCAAGCACATCGATGCTTAATCCACATTCGTTTGCCACGTTGCGCGCGCGGTCTGCCATGATCGTCGGTGTCAAATAAGCGCCCGGCTCGTTTGCCATGTCCCGGGTAAAGTTAACAGACTCGCCGATGATTTGCCCGCGCTTGATGCCACGGCCGACTGCTCCCGCGTCGGCGCCATCGATGAAGACCGCCAGCCGGTCAATTTGTCTTTCTTCCTTGTCGACTGTGCGGTACTTATCCGGATCGAATAACGCAATGACTGCGCCCTCAGCGGCGGCGGAAGCGATGTCTTCCGCGTCACCCTCGAATCGAGGGACGACGCCGATTGACTTGACACTCTTTCCGCGCAAGGTGCGCACTGCTGTCCCTGCCATCTCCGAAACGGAAGCGCGGGTATACTCACTTTGTTCACCAACACCGACCAACAACAAGCGGCGCGCGTTGCTGTTATCACTCCCCGACAGGTGCAGGAAAGCGGTTTCCCCTTCTTTCCCTTTTAACTCTTCACCGTCGAGCACCGACTTGATCATCCCCTTGCACGAGTCATCGAGTTTCTTCAGAAACCCGTCGTCGGCTTTTTCATCTTTGAAGACAGCGACGGCCAACGCCTGAACGTCCGTCTCTTGCATACTTCCGCTGGCAACTTCTATTTGCATGTTCTATCTCTGCTCCTACAAATCTGCACGTCAAAAAATTCTACCTGTTGCGTTCTTTCAGCTGCGCTCGCGTCTCTCTTTCCACAGTGCGGCGCAATTCGGTTTCACGCTTGTCGTACATCTTCTTGCCGCGCGCAATCGCGACCTCGACTTTTATGCGGCGATTCTTGAGATAGATTCGCGTCGCAACCAGTGTCATGCCCTGTTTCGCGATCGCCTCGTCGAGACGCTCGATCTCCCGCCGGTGCAGCAGCAACTTGCGCGTCCGCAGTGGTTCGTGATTTTCGCGGTTCCCATGAGCATAAGGTGAAATGTGCGCATTAAACAACCAAGCCTCGCCCTCGCGAATAGCGACGTAACCTTCTTTTAACTGCACTCGGCCACCGAGTACGCTTTTCACTTCCGTTCCGGTAAGCGCAATTCCTGCCTCGTATTTATCGAGGATATGATAGTTGTGATACGCCGCACGATTCGAAGCGAGCACTTTTTCTTCTATTGCAGTTGGCATCGCATTGTCGGACAAACTTCAGTTTGTCGCTTCATTCCAATGACAAACTGAAGTTTGTCAGACTAAACAATCACCAATTGGCTTCAACGCGCAATGGCCGGCGCATTAGTTCCTTCGCCGCGTCTCTTGCTGGTTTCCTTTCATACAACACCGAATGGACTTCATTCGTGATTGGCATCTCAACGCCGAGGCGGTCAGCCAGTTTCTTAACAGCGCGCGTCGTATTTATGCCTTCGGCAACTTCGTTCATGCCCGCGGCAATGTCTTCTAAGCTGCGACCTTTGCCCAGTTCCTGTCCTACAAAACGATTGCGCGACAGGTTCCCTGTACAGGTCAGCACGAGATCTCCCAATCCCGCCAATCCCATCATAGTTTCAAGTTTTGCGCCCTCACGCAACGCGAGGCGAGTCATCTCCGCCAGTCCGCGCGTGATTAGAGCCGCAACGCTGTTTGCACCAAAACCAAGTCCGGCCACCATTCCGGCCGCGATCGCCATGACGTTCTTTACCGAGCCGCCTAGTTCAGTGCCCACCAGATCATCGTTGGTGTAGATGCGCAGATTTTCAAAACTCAATGCAGACTGAACGGCGCGCGCGGCTTCCAAGTCTTCACTCGCCGCGACTATGGCGGTCGGGTGCTTCCCAACGACCTCGCTCGCGAACGATGGTCCGGACAAACAAACGAAACGCATCGCAACACTTTTGTTCATAACATCACTTACTACCTGCGAAATGCGTTTGCCGCTTTCGATTTCAATGCCCTTCGTGGCGCTGACAATAATCGCACCTGGCCGGAAAACCGGGACCATGTTCTCGAGAATTTGACGCGTTGCATGTGAAGGAGCGGCCAGGATGGTCAATTCCGCCTCACTTAGCGCCACGGCAAAATCACCTGTCGCGCGAACAGTTTCTGGGATTTGCGCGCTGCTAAGATAAACCGGATTTGTATGGTCGCTATTGATCGAATCAACCACGCTCGAGTTGCGTGACCAGACAAGGACTTCATGGCCGGCCCGCGCCGCCATAATCGCCAGTCCAGTTCCCCAGTTGCCTGCTCCAATGACGGCGATGCGCATGAGTTTCGAGTAGCGTTTTAGCTTGAACTCTTCTCTGTGCGTCCTCTGTGTTCACTGTGACTCGGTGGTGATTCTTTATTAGCGATTGCTCACCACAGAGACACAGTGAACACAGAGGACGCACAGAGAACTGAAATTAAGACTCTACCGTTATTCGAACTTGCTTTCGGTTCTATGAATCAATCGTGCAATGTTTTCCCGGTGCGCAAAAATGATTAGCGCAGCGCCTACAAT
>DASQPM010000240.1:0-4635 GCA_035643935.1 Pyrinomonadaceae bacterium
CGAGCACGAGTTGTTTACTGTGCCGGCGTCGGTGCAGCCAGTTCCGAGTACGGGCTTGATTGATAAGGAGTAAGTGTCGGCGGGACAAAAGGACCTACTGTAATTTGCAGGTCAGGAAGGGTGGCTTGCGCCCGCCCCGAGAGCCAACGGCGCGACTGGTTTTGTAAGATCTCAACCGGCATTCACAAAGAATTGGAAAGAGTCTTATCGTTCGAAACTCTCGGGCCTGAGCGAGGCTGTTCGTTAGATTACCTTGCGTGCGGAGGTAACCACTCGCGCCGTTGCGCTCGAGCGGGGGCAAGCCACCCTTCCTGACCTGCAAATTACAGTACGTCCTTTTGTCCCGCCGACACTTACTCCTTATCAATCAAGCCCGTACTCGGCACCGGCTGCGCCGACGCCGGCACAGTAAACAACTCGTGCTCGTCAGCTTTGATTACCGCTTCTTCCGGCACGTTGCGATCAGCAACATCACTCACCAAAGTTACCAGCACTGCGGCGATCAGCATAAACAGCCCGCCCGCCATCACCATGTAAAGCGGTGCGAGTGTACTGTTCTCGCCAAAGATGGCGCGGATGACGCGTCCAAAAAACAGGGAAGCAATGATCTCGGGAATCACGATGAAAAAGTTGAAGATACCCATGTAGACGCCCATCCGAGCCGCCGGCAGCGCGCCTGAAAGAATTGCGTAAGGCATTGAAAGGATTGAGGCCCAGGCAATGCCCACCCCAACCATCGTGACGAGCAGCAACCATTTGTCCTGGATGAAGTACACGGACAGCAGACCCAAACCACCACAGATAAGCGAGATCGCGTGCACTGTCTTGCGGCTCGTAACAGCCGCTAATTTCGGAAGCAGAAAGGCGATAGCGAAACAAACTATAGAGTAGATGGCAAAGGCATTCCCGCCCCATTCCTGTCCCAGGGCAAAGTGCGGGTCGCCGGCGTTTGCAGCGCGAAAAACATGGTACGAGGTGGTCAGGCCGAAGAACATCCACATGCAGAACAGTCCCAGCCAGGTGAAAATCTGAACGATGGCGAGTTGCTTCATCGTCTTCGGCATATTAGCGAAGGCGCTGGAAATTTCTCGCAGCAGCTCGGCTACGATTCGGAATATTTTCGCGAGCCCGGTAGCGCTGCCGTAAGTCTGGCGGCGCATGCGCTCAAACTCTTCAATGTTCTCGGGCGGGTATTCTTTAGTTGTGAAAACTGTCCACAGCACTGCGAGCAGAAAGACAACCGCGCCGATCTTGAACGAATACTGAACTGTCAGAGGGATGCCACTCGAGGTTGTACCGGTCACCCCGAATTGCCGAAACAGCCAGGGCAGCGCGTTCGCAAGCGAGGCGCCGATGCCAATGAAGAAACTTTGCATTACGAAGCCGGCGGTTCGTTGATCGACATTCAGTTTGTCCGCAACGAATGCACGGAATGGCTCCATACTGACATTGATGCTGGCATCCAGAATCCAGAGCAGTCCGGCGGCCATCCAAAGCGTCGAAGAATCAGGCATGAAGAATAAGGCGACGCTGGCAAGGATGGCGCCGGTAAGGAAGTAGGGCCGGCGGCGACCCAGCCTGTTCCAGGTGCGATCACTCATTGAACCGACGATGGGTTGCACCAGTAACCCGGTCATCGGTCCCGCGAGCCAGAGCAACGGCACCGCATCCGGGCTAGCGCCAAGGTACGTGTAGATGCCACTCATGTTGGCAAGCTGTAACCCCCACCCAAACTGGATGCCCATAAATCCAAAACTCATGTTGAAGATCTGCCAGAAGCTCAAGCGTGGTTTTTGCATTTGTAGTCCTCCAGGAGGCGCCGTCAATAAAGCCGTTTTCGTTCCGGCTATGCCGTCCGATGTGCGGAAGGTCTCCGACCTTCCGGCACGCACTTTTAGTTTCTGGGGCTGCGCCCCAATCATTCTCAATTCGAGGGCGCAGCCCTATTCGTTTCCCAGCATCTCCGAAGGTCATAGACCTTCCGCACATCAGACGGCACAGCCGAAACACCGAGCCCTTATCTTGTCTCCAGTCCCTAAGCCGCGTAGATATTTATGTCTTCCAACACCACATTCCGATCGAGTGACAGCGCATACATCAAAGTACGCGCCAGGTTGGCAACATGAATGAAACCCTCGCGTGGCAACTGATCGGGTTTTGAGTTCTCGACATCTACCAGCCCCGGACAAAAATTAAAGACGCGGATATTCACTCCAGTCTTGCGCACGTGATCGCGCAACGCTTCGGCGTAACCGAGCAGCCCGAATTTCGACGCGCAGTAAGAAGGCACATCCGCGTAACCGTGCTTTCCGGCTTGCGAGGAAACGTTAACGATGTCGCCGAATTCGTTCGCGCGCATGTGTGGCAACACCGCTCTTACCAATTGCATAACACCGCGCAGGTTCGTCTCCATTACCGTGTCCCAACCCTCATCCGTGATCTCTTCAACAGTTTCAGGCACAGCCAGTCCGGAGTTATTGATAAGCAGGTCAATTGATTGCCAGCGGCTGAAAACATCGGCGACCAATTCATCGATCTTCTTCCGATCACGCATATCAAACTCATACGGAAAGACGCGCTCAGCGCTAACCGTGGCATTTATCTCGTCGGCCGTGCGACGCAACACATCTGCACGGCGCGCAGCGATAACAACTTTGGCGCCAGCCGCCGCAAGCGCCTCGGTAATCGCGCGGCCGATTCCGCTGCCGCCACCGGTCACGATCGCTACCTGATCAGAAAAAGGTTTGCTCTTTATCCCC
Organism: Pyrinomonadaceae bacterium; assembly: GCA_035643935.1. Lineage (GTDB taxonomy): Bacteria > Acidobacteriota > Blastocatellia > Pyrinomonadales > Pyrinomonadaceae > PSRF01. The sequence continues at coordinate 2,760 of DASQPM010000240.1, forward strand.
ATTTGATAATTGTCGCTAAAATTAATCGGCCGAATCGGAAAGGCGCAGCCTTTCCGCACTGTGCGGCGGCAAAGCCGCGGTCACGGCGCTATTGATTCGCATGATTCGCAAAAATGGCTGCCGACCGCGCCGCCACCGTCACCTTTAAGCGGCGGTCTTTTACTTGCACGTAGTTTCGCAGGTCGAGTTGATCCCTAAGGTCTGCCCCATCCGACAGCCCCACTGGCTCAACATCAAATTCGATTGTGGCGGGTTTCGTATCATTGTTGAGTACGACTATCGCACTATCACTGTTGAAAACGACTTCTCCAGCTTTTGGTCTAATCTTGCGAGCATAAACATACTGCTGATCGGAAACGTAAAGATTTATCAACGCGCCGCGCTTGAGCGGCTCGAGTTCGGTATGTAAGTGCGTTAGCTTGCGGATGTACTCAAACAAATCTTCTTCATCTTTGGTCCGGCCTTGGCGCGAGAAAGCGTTTCTCTTGTCACCCGGAAAGCCGCCGGGAAAATCTGCTCGCGTGGTGGGTTCGTCTCGGCCGGTCATGGCAATCTCGTCGCCATAGTAAAGCTGTGGCACGCCCCGCGTGGTCAACAGAAACGCATTCGCCAACTTCAGGCCGGCAAGCGTGGCCCCTTTTTCACTCATGAAGCGGCCATCGTCATGTCCGCCTAGTAGCGTCACCAGAATGTCGGAGTTGTTGTAGAGATAATCCTTCGCGAGTGTCTTGGGGACTTCGTCGAGCTTCTTGGCTTCAGCGAATGCATGCCGAATTGAATAGAAAAGCGGAAAATCCAGCAGCGAATCGAGGCCCGAATCGGCGCCGTCCCGAACGTGTCCGCCCTGAAAATAGGAAGTGTGAATAACGTCGCCGTCTTTCACCTCGCCCACCACGGTGAGTTTAGGAAATTCTCGTTTCAAAGCTCTGGTCCAATCGTGCCAGAAGCTGTTAGGCACATACTGCCAGGTGTCCATGCGAATGCCATCGAGTCCGGTGATGCCAATCCACCATAGCGTATTCTGAATCAGGTAACGGGAAACCTCCGGGTCTTTCTGATTGAGATCGGGAAGGAAATCGAGGAACCAGCCTTCCATAGTTTCCCGTTTCAATTCTTCGACCGGACGCGAATCGTGTAAGACCCACGTTTGAAAAACATTCTTCAGATGTTTTGCCTTCGTGCCATTGAACCATGTGGGCGTCGGTGGATCGTCGACCCAGGGATGATAAGGACCAGTGTGGTTAACGACTTCGTCCTGAATGATCTTGATGCCAGAGCGATGGGCGGTGGCAACCAGTTCGCGTAACTTCGCGAGCGTGCCAAAGTGCTCCTCAACACCGTAGAAATCCTGTGGGTTGTAGCCGTGAAATCCGGTGCTGGGCTTTTCTTCCTTCAACTCAATTTGGTTTGGGTGGTCGTAGTTGTCATACCACGGTGTGAGCCAGATAGCCGTAACACCGAGGTCCTTTAAGTAAGACAGGCGATCGATCACACCCTGAAGATCGCCGCCGTGGTAGTAGAACTTATTTTTCCGATCGTAGATGCCGCGCGATTGCGGCGGATCGTTGTTCGACGCATCGCCATCGCTGAACCGATCGATCATGATCAGATACATAACATCGGCAGGTGAGAAACCCTGGACCTGTCTGTCGCGTCTCAACGGCAAGAGCACCTCAAACCAGGCATCGGCGAACCCTCGGGCCGTAGTAATTCTCAACTGGCGTGGTCCAGGAAGAGCGTGTGGGTCGATGGCTACGTCGACAAAAAGATAAGTCCCGCGCTCGTTGGTTTTCGGTATGCCGATGATGCGTACCCCGCGCCCTACAACTTGCACGCGTGCGCCTTTGAGATTGCTTCCATGAATCAACAGCCTTAC
>DASQPM010000241.1:0-4751 GCA_035643935.1 Pyrinomonadaceae bacterium
TGTGTGGGGATCGTTTAAGGCGCCCACCATGCGCCTTAACAGAGCGTACAACTCGTGACCAGACCCCGCTTCCGCAGCGAGCTTGCGAAAAGCAACGCGTTGCGCGTCCCAATCGAGGCCGTGAAATGCACGATCGTAGTAACGCTCGTTGATCGTGGACCAGGCATCGTCGAAAACTGCCAAACGACCGGCGCGCGTGGCTGTCGAGACCAGCGGCGGCCGAGTGGCTGGCTTTGCCAGCGCCGACAAGGAAGGGCTCGGCGCTGAACACGTGACGAGCGCCACGAGAACGAATACAGTTCTCAAGCGCCTGAGCACGAGGTTTGTGGCCCACCTCGCGCGCGCTTTTCGAGTTATTTCAAAACCAGGTTCGTTCATGAAATTGTCCGGATTTAACGATGGACCCCTAGGAATGACTGTCCTACTGAGGCGGCGGTTTACGAAAATTATAACGCAAGAGAACGCGGATAGGGACCGCAACTCCTTCGCGCATTGCCGGAAAGAAATGCAGCTTGTGAACAGTCTCAAGCGTCGCCTGGTCCAAGCCAAAGCCGGCCCAGCGCACCACTTCAGCTCGGGTTACCTCCCCGCCGCTATCCAGATCCACCAGCACGTCGACAACTGCTTCAGCTTCGGCAGCGGCGGCGGTCTCGGGATAGGGAGGCAAAAAACGGCGATATGGTTTCGGCAGTCTCAGTCCTTCAGCTTCCGCGACTTTGTCATCATCCGGCGCTTCTTCAATGATCGGTATCTCGCTGTCAATCATGACTGCGCGCTCAGCGCGTTCGTCCTCCGCGGCGCGTCGGGTCGAAACGAGAATGCGGTTCCGTAACGGCGCCCCTGCTAACTCGTTCAGCAGAGAATGTTCGGCGGCCACGGCTGTTGCGGATCGAAAGTTCGGTCGTTCCCAGCTTATGAGGCGGCCGGTGCGCGCGCTCACCAGAAAAATCGACGCGTATGCTTCGAAATAGACCGGACCCGCCGATGGCGAACGACGCAGGGTTTGCGCATCGCCCAGTACAAAGAAATCAGAACCAAGCACCGCGCCAAGATTCCGCGCGTCGTCGAGCGAGAGGTTCAATGAACCGGCGTAGCCCGCCCCTCGAGCCGCCGCGCGAGTTTGATCTCGATCGAAAATCTCGACAGCGTTTTCAAGTTTGAGATTGCTCAACAATTTCTCGACGGCTTCTCGTGCGAATGCAGTTTCACCAAAGTCGAGCGCGGCTATCGTTGGACGTCGCCCCGGCGTTTGCGCCTGAACGCCTGAAACATTCGCCAAAACAAATAGCGCAACGATAACCAGACTCAGCGCCGCATTGCGGCCGGTGAACAGACGCGAACGGTCGTTTGGGATGAAAGGCATTTAGTTAGAGCCGGGGGATTATTAAGAGTTCGACAAACTTAAGCTTGTCAATCCGTGTTCCAGAAATGCTGCGATGGTACCCGCAGGGCACGATTGAATTTGCTCGATGAATTTTCCCAGGCAATGGTTGCTGTCAGTTCAATTATTGCATCGTCGTTGTAGTAACCCTTGAGGCGCGCAAAAAGATCATTGCTGACATCGCGGCCGGTAATTGTCATGCTGTCGGCACACTCGAGCGCAACGCGTTCGGCTGCATCGTAAAGTTCGCTGGTCGCGTAGGTTGCCAATGCCTTAATCTTTTCATCCGAAACGCCCAGCTTGCTACTCACGGCAGCATTAAGGTCCTGTCAAAACTCGCAGCCGTTAAGCGCCGCCACGCGCCGGTTGATCAGCCCGCGCAAGCGCGCATCAATCAATCCGGAGGATTCAATACCGGTCCACATTGCGCGGGCGCCGCGGAAAATTGAAAGGCGCCTGGCATAGAGCAGATGGTTAAGCAGCGGCGCGCCCCACGTCTTTTTCTGCGCAGCGAGTACATCTTTCACATAACCATCAGCCTGATCGAGATTCGCATCCGCTATTCTGGCCATTGGGGTTAATCTCCGTTTGCGTTCGCTTGATTACTAACAGCCGAGCGTTCCCGCGGCGTCACGTCGTGATAAAGCCGGTAAACTTCATCTTTCACTTCCGCCGGAAAACAGACGCGATGCAATTCATAACCGCGTTGCAGCCCGCGCACGACGTCGCTCACTTCGCTAATTTCGCGGATGCGCGGCCGCGCGTAACCATCTTCGACATAAATACGGCTCTTCGGTTCCTCGTCCTGCGGCGTGTAATAGTTGTAATAGGGAACATCACTGGCGCGATCTTCGATGAAGTAATACTCAGGATCGTACCCGGCTTTGGCTACGCAAGCGCGCGCCGCAGTCAAAAAATCAGGACGTTCGGCAACGGGCATGTCCAGATCGATGGCTTTAAAGAGACGCCGCGCGACGAAGCGCCGGCTAAGGTCGGAAAGGACTTCGTCATCCGCGCGTTGCCACTGCTTTACGTGAAACAGAACGTCTGAATCGTCGACTTCGAGATGTTCAGTGATTGTCAGCGGCTTTCTTTGCAGCACTTTTTCAAAGGCCGTCCCGGACGCATGCCAAACGGGCTTGTCGTTTTCCAGTAACGCAAGCGCGCGCCGCAAAATCGAACGAAGCACTGCCTCCGCCGAACGCAATGCGCGATGAAAGTAGACCTGCCGAAACATGTAATAGCGCGCCTGCAAATACTCTTCAACTGCGTAGAGACCGCGTGCCGCCACGTAAATTCGATCATGCTCTTCATCTATCGCTAAAGCGTTGATGATCCATTCCAGGTCATAAATTCCATACTTTGCGCCTGTCATTAAAGAATCGCGCAACAGGTAGTCCATGCGATCGACATCGAGCTGCGAAGAAACAAGTTGAGCTAGCGCGGCTGGCTGAAACTTGCCTTCGATGATTGCCGCAACCTTGGCGGGCAAGTCAGCGGAGTGTGAACGCAGGCTCTGGCCCACTTCAGTCTGCTCGCTGAGTACGACCTCCACGGTCCATTTCTCATGATGAAAGCCGAGGACTTTTTCCATCACGTGCGAGAACGATCCATGGCCCACGTCGTGAAGCAACGCTGCCGCCCGCGCGGCGGCCCGGTCCTGTTTATCGATGCGATGCCTTTCGCTGAGGCGCTCGAGCACACGGCTCATCAAATGAAATGCGCCAAGAGAATGTGTAAAGCGAGAGTGTTCAGCGCCCTGGTAAGTGTAGAGCCCGAGCCCTAGTTGTTTGATGCGTCGCAGCCGTTGAAACTCAGGCGTGTCGATCAAATGCATGATCAGCGCGCCTTCGTCGTTGTCGATACGAAGTCGAATGATGTTGTGAACTGGATCGCGGTAGATTCGTTCGGACAAACGGGTTCCTTCAGGCGCGTGGAGTTGAGGCGAGAGTTTAACACGACGAACTGCTATCAACCGTGCGGCCAATTTTTGGGTTATCAGCCTTTGCACAGAAGTTCGGGCGCGCGCTCCCGATCACCCGGGACGCGATAAGCGCCTGGCGCGTCCCGCCAATTTCAAATTAATTGGGCGGCGTTTCAAGGTTTCCAAAGAGGACGCTGCAATCTCCAGCAGGCCCCTTGTGCTTCCCGGAATTTTGGGAATCCAATTTTCTGAATTCCATTGGCGAAGTTGGATTAAAGCAAGAGTGGGCGCGGATCCCTTTAATGCACGTAACCTCTTTGAATTAAAGATGGTTAGCGGCTTTTCGTGAGAGTGTCGACGAGGGCGGCAAGGCTGGGAATACGAGTTGCTGTAGGAAATTCGCACTTTCGAAGAATGATAAGTGGAAATCCATCCAGGTTCTGATTACTCGTCAAAGGAGACCTAATTTATGCCAAGTTCTCGCAAAATAACACAGCTTCTGGGCGCACTTTTATTCGCCTTGGCTTGTGTATTCGCAACGCATGCCCAGGTTACCAGCGGCAACGTGCGCGGCATCGTGACCGACCCGAATGGCGCAGTTGTGCCAAATGCTAAGGTGACTATCACCAAGCAGTCGACAACTGAATCAAAGACCGCCCAAACAACGAGCGGTGGCGAATATGAGTTCAACAACTTGTTGCCCGGAAACGATTACAGCATTACGGTCGAAGCGCCTAACTTCAAGACTCTCACACTAAACGACGTGAAGATTCAGTTGAACCAAACCACCAGCGTGCCAGCCCAGCTAACCCTTGGCGGCGTCGGTGAAACGGTCACCGTGACCGCTGGCGGCGCTGAGTTGGTTGACACCAACACGCAAAATCTATCCAAAAGCTTTGACTCTCGGCAAGTATCGGAACTTGCCCAGACGAGCACTGGCCTCGGCGTTTACAACTTAGCGCTTATCGCGCCAAACGTGTCGAGCACGGGTGGCGTTGGCGTTGGTTCCGGCGGTTCCGTCGGTGGTCAGCGCGCGCGCAATAATAACTTCGTCGTTGACGGCATCGACAACAACGACAAGGGCGTCACCGGCCCGCAAGTTTACATCTCGCCGGAAACAATCAGCGAGTTTACACTGCTATCGAACCAGTACTCGGCGGAGTTCGCGCGCTCGACCGGAGGGCAGTTCATCCTCGCCACCAAGAGCGGTACGAACGACTTTCACGGCGCGGCCTACTTCGGTGGGCGCAACCGCAAGCTGAATGCGATTGACACGCTCAACAAGCAGGCTGGGAATGTTTTCGTGCGAGAAGCTAGCAAGGTTAATGAGGCCGCCGGTATTGTGCGGCAACCGCGCTCCGATTACTTTCGCACCGGGTTTAACCTCGGCGGCCCTCTGAATCTCCCCCGCTTCGGCGAAGGCGGGCCTTCCGTATACCACGGCAA
>DASQPM010000242.1:0-2369 GCA_035643935.1 Pyrinomonadaceae bacterium
CTCACCGAGCAGCTTGCGCTCCAGCATTTTGCGCGTAGTTTCCATCGATTCCGGGGTAATGAACTCGGCCAGGTTCTTTGCCAGCAACTCCGTTCGCTCATAACCGAAGATAAGTTCCGCGGCTTTGTTAATCGAAGTGAGATTGCCACTTAGATCCATGCTGTAGACAATGTCGTTCGCGTTTTCCACCAGGTCGCGATAGCGCTCTTCACTTTCTTTCAGAGCTTTTTCCGCCCGCTCCCGCTCAGCGAGAATGCTTCGGACGGTTCCTTCGGAAAGTTGAAGTTTGCCGGCGGATCTTTCGGCGGCGGCGCGCGCACGTGTCTGCAAATGGGCCAGGCCGAATAGGAGCAAACTTATTATGATGCCGGCAGTAAGCGTGTAAGGCAGGAACGTCCTATTTAGATAAGTGCTGACAACGATCGTAGCGAGCAGGCCCGCGATCAGAACAGTATAGGCAGTGAGAATGCGGCGCGGCAGACGAAGTCTGGCTATCGGCTTGTCAGGTTCCAATCCGCCTCCACTGGTTGGCAAGGGTATTAATGTTTCATTGGCCGGGTTAAGTTCGACCGCTGCGCGTTACCGGCCTCATGAATACATTTAACGAACCCGGCTGGTCCGCCGTCGAAGAAAGTCTATCAAAACGAACTGGGAGAGGTTAGCGGGATTTGCGAAATAGGCCTTTCCATTGGTCATTGCCGTCATTTGCTTGACGAACTCAACCAGATAAAAGTCGCTGGCCAGCATGAACGTATTGATCATTATGCCGGCTTTGCGGCAGGCCTGGACTTCCTTGAAGGTGGCCTCCATTACAAACGGATCGCCGCCCATTGAGTTTTTGTAAATGCGGCGCCCTGGGAGCGCGGGCGTCCCGCCCGCATTTCTTCCGCTAGACGCGACGGAAACGCCTTCAACAAAGCACGCGGTCGGTTTGCCATCAGTCACCATCACAATCTGCTTCATCTCTTTACGTTGCGCTTGCAGAATGCGGCGCGACAAACGCAACCCTTCCGCTGTGTTGGTGTGATAGGGACCAACCTGTGTGACGGCAAGCTTGGCCAGCGGCAACTGTTCAGCGCTGTCATGGAACAGCACGATCTTCAGCGAGTCGCCCGGGTACTGAGTGCGAATCAGATGCGCCAGTGCCAGCGCAACCTTCTTCGCCGGCGTAAAACGATCTTCGCCATAGAGAATCATCGAATGGGAACAGTCGAGCATGACTACCGTTGCGCACGACGATTGATAGTCGCATTGGTGCACGTGCAGATCACTGTATTCGAGATTGAGCGGAACGGTTAGGCCTTCGCGTTGAATTGCCGAAAGCAGCGTTGTATTCACGTCTAAATTAATAGTATCGCCAAACTCGTAAGGCTTGCTGGCAGCCGCGGCTTCGATGCCGGTGGAAAGATGCGAAGTATCGTGACGACCGACAGAACTTTTCCCCAAACTTCCCAAAAGGTTTCTAAGCGTCTTGTAACCGAGAAAGTCCAGACCCTTTTCCGTGACTTCGAATTTCACGTTGCGCGGCAATGGTTCTGATACCTCGGGAGTGCCGGGGCCGCCGCGCGGTTGTTGCGGCTGCCGGGCGGGCTCCTCTTTAAGTGACAGGTAGCCTTCTTCGACGAGACGCTCGATCAACTGGTTGAGCATTTCCTCGAGCTGCGAGCCTTTAAACTTGCCTTCGTTGTCCGCCAGCATCTCCTGGACCTGAAACTCATTCAAAAGTCCCTGGTCCAGCAAGGCCTGCAATAGCGCGCGCCGCAGCGCATCAAGCGAGGTGTCCTGCGGGTGACGTTGGCGCGTCCAGTAGTAATCATCATCGAAACCGGAATCGAGCAGCGAATCAGACAGACCTTCCATCAAGTCGCCGAGATTGATTCCGGAAACATCGAGGCCTTTGAATTTTGAATAGCGGGTGAACTTCATCGGTCCGGTGTTAATAAATCAGCCACAGATAAACACGGATTTTCACGGATTGATTTACGAGGGTTATCAAATATCAGCCTCTTGAAATCGGGTTTGAGGCCAAAATTGAGGAGCAAACCAACTTCGATTTCGGTTGCGCGCAAGTAGTTTAGTAATTGAGCGCTATGTGCGGAATCAAGGGCACGGGCTGCTTTGAGTTCAATAAGAACGCAGTTCTCCACGAGCATGTCAGCGGAAAAATCCCCGACTTGATGCCCTCGAAACCAGACGGGTATCTCAATCTGCCGGCGGACTTTTAGGCCCATGGAGTTCAGCGCTACCTCTAATGACTTTTCGTAAACGGATTCCAGGAAACCATGCCCCAGCTCGTTGTACACCTCGAAGAAGACGCCGATAATTTTCTCGGTTATTTCTCCGTGCTTGAATCCGTGTCTATCCGTGTT
>DASQPM010000243.1:0-2427 GCA_035643935.1 Pyrinomonadaceae bacterium
AGCGAATGAAAAAAATCCTGATCACGTTTTTCCAGCTTAGCGTCACCGTCGCAGTGCTTTACTGGGTCTATCATGATCCCAGCAGGCGCGCCCAGATGGTTGAGGCGATCCGAAACGCTCAATACCACTGGGTTTTCCTGGGCATCCTCGCCTATGTTGTGGTGGAAGTTGCTGCAGCCTTTCGCTGGCACGTCTTGCTGAAGGTCCAAAAGATTCGCCTGACTCTTCCGCGCCTCTCAGGCTTGTTTCTTATCGGAATGTTTTACAACCAGTTTCTTCCGGGCGGCACGGGCGGCGATATCATAAAAAGCTATTATCTGCTCAAGGAAACGCCGGACAAAAAAGCGGGCGCATTGCTTGCCGTTGTGTTTGACCGCTTCATCGGTCTTGTCGCGTTGGTCGCCATTACCGCCACGCTCATCGCGTTGCGCTACGATTTCCTCGCACAGACCACCGAGACGCGAAATTTGCTCTGGCTCCTGCTCGTTCTCCTCGGCTTCTCGGTCCTGACATTGATATCCACTTTTGTAATCAGCGGATTTAACTTGTTCCATTCGTTGCCGGAGAAGTTCCCTGGTCGCGACAAACTGATCGAGATCTCCGCTGCCTATCATCTTTACGCGCATCATTGGCGCGCAACGCTCGTTGCGTTTGGAGCGTCTCTCATAGCGCACCTGGCCACGTTCACGACTTTTCTCTGTGCGGCTTACGCGTTGGGTGCGCCCGTGCCACTGGTCAATTTTTTTGCTGTGATGCCCGTGGAACGCACAATTTCCGCATTACCCATCAGTTTCGCGGGAATTGGACTTCGCGAAAAAGTCTTGCAGATAATGCTTAACGGCCTTTGCGGAGTGCCGGAAGCAAAAGCCATTCTCATCGGCTCTCTTAGTTTCCTCATCATTCTCGTCTGCTGTCTGCCAGGCGCGCTCGTTTATCTGTTTTACAAGCCGAGTGGTGCAGTCGCGCGTGTGAAAATGCGCGAGATGGAACACGAAGTAGTCACGCTGGAACATGAGATTGGCGAAGCGGAATGATAAGGCCTCGCGACGCTCAACGCCCGACACTAAACACCGAACGCCCAATTCAAACAGTTGGATGTTGGAAATTCGACGTTGAGAGTTTGGCGTTTTCTTCATGATAAAGCGCACACGCCAGCGCCCAATCGTCGTCGCCACTTTCGCGATGACTGTCGATGGCAAGGTTACGACGAAAAATTTGTCGCCGGTCGATTTCACTTCACGCGAAGACAAGTTGCATTTATTTCGGCAGCGCGCTTTGGCCGATGCCGTATTAATCGGGCACACCAGTTTGAAACGCGACAATGTCCGGCTCGGCCTGCCAGCTGATATGCAGGAAACCAGAGTGAAGCGCGGTCAAAGCCGATCCCCGCTACGCGTGATTATTTCCAATGAAGGCAGGATCGACCATCGTCTGAAGATTTTTCAGTCGGATGTCTCGCCGATCATTATTTTTTCTACGAAACGCATGCCCAGAAAATATGAGCGAGCCTTGGAGGAAAAGGCGACCCTCCATCTTAACAACTCAAAGCATGTCGATCTTGCCGGCATGCTGGAAACATTGCGCAAGAAATACGGGGTTCGCACAGTTGCATGTGAAGGCGGACCAACTCTCTTTCGGTCATTATTAGAACAAGGCCTTATCGATCGGCTCAATCTAACCATTGCGCCTTACATGTTCGGCGGAGCAAAGGCCCCGACGCTGACAGGCGTGAGCAGGAAATTCCTGCCCGCCAGCGTGCATTGTTCGTTGAGCGATATGCGCACCGTCGGCGACGAGTGCTTTCTCACCTATCAAATCAGGCACCAGCGGAGGCGCCGAGACTAGACGTTTCTTTGCGACGCGGTCGCCGCACAAGTTCGCCTTCACAATTCGAGCAAACGAAATTCATTTGCCCGGCGCAACTAGCGCAAAAAGTGCATTCGTAACTGCAAATGTATGCGACTCCGCTCCGTGCAAGCGTGGCTCCGCATTTTTCACATACGCCTTTCAGCTCCAGCCCCATTTTCTATTTCTATTCTCTAAGAGCGCCTCAGATCGTTCAACGACGAAATTGTAGTCTGGATTGCTCAGTTTTTAGCGTGTGATGACTAACCGCTTTGTGTACGCTCGGGGTGTTTCTCGGAGGAACTCAGTATGTTCAAATCAATGAGGTGCTTCATTGTGATCGCACTTGTAGTTGCGTTACAAATAACCGGGTCAGTCGCGGGTGATGCGGAATGGGATCGAACCGTGCTGCCGCGTCCACCTCAGCCGTTTCAAGGCGTGACCACGCGTACACTGGAAGGCTCGGTCGCAGCCTTTACTCAGCCCGTGAAGGCGCCGCCCAATGCACCGAACATCCTGCTTGTCTTGATTGATGATGCCGGGTTCGGTAATCCATCCACGTTCGGTGGGCCAGTCGCAACA
>DASQPM010000244.1:0-3355 GCA_035643935.1 Pyrinomonadaceae bacterium
TCGCTCTGCTCTTAAAGATCTTTTCTTATTGGTTGCTTTCAAACCTGCCCTCAATTGGCGCCGGCTGAGCCATTGCTCGCGAGCTTGCGCAGACAACCCCAGAAATTCCGCTGCACCAGACCTTCGGGATAAGTCGCCAACGCGCGCATTAACCAACGCGCGCCTTCTTTCTTGTCGCCGGCTCCGCTGGCTGCGTACGAGCGGCGCAGGAACCGTGTCGAGCGGCACCAACGACGGTCAGCGCCTACCAGGCGGTCTTCGTATACTTCGGCGCTGCGTTCGAATTCTTCGATCTGAAAATGGCCCTCAGCGACGGTCTTGCTGACTGCATGCAGGCGATAAGCCGCAAACGGCAACGGAATGTGTTCACACCCGTGCCCGGCCAATAACAGTCGTACATATAAGTCATGATCGAAATCGTAGGGCCAGCTCTCGTCAAAACCGCCTTCGACCAATTCCCGCTTCCAGAAATGTCCCGGCTGCGCCGCATTATAGGCCCATGACAAACACTGCGCGGCCGATCTGGGCACCACCGTGGGCATTAATTCCGTAGCGTGGCCCTCACCAAACATGATCGTATCGCCGCAAACCCATTCACTGTCTGAATAGTTCCCGAAATACTCTGCTACGGCGGCGAATGCTCCAGGCAAATAGACATCGTCGCTGTTGATAAAGGCGAAGATGTCGCCGGTTGTCTGCTCGAGTCCTTTGTTAATCGCGTGGACCTGCCCGCGATCTTTCTCGCTAATCCAATACGTCAGGCGATCTTCATAGCGGCGAATGATCTCGACAGTTTCATCCGTGCTGCCGCCGTCGATGATTATGTATTCGAGGTTGGCATAGTTCTGATTGAGGACTGACAGAATCGTCTCTTCCAGGAACCGGCCCTGATTAAACGACGGCGTGACGATGCTGATCTTTGGGGGCATAGCAAAAACCAATCAAGCACCGCGCGCCATGAAAGTGGTTTCGTACCAGTCAATCGTCTGGCGCAGTCCCTGCTCGAGCGACGTGTGCGCGCGAAATCCAAACCGCTCGGCAGCGCGGGTAGTATCTATTTGCCGGCGCGGCTGGCCATCAGGCTTGTTCGACTGCCGGCGAATTTCGCCCTCAAATCCCGTCAAGCGCACAATCATCTCGACCAGATCTTTGATGACTACTTCGCGGCCGTTACCGAGGTTGACCGGATCGCTCTCATTATACAAAGCCGCCGCCTTTATGATTCCTTCCGCGCAATCCTCGCCGTAAAGGAACTCGCGCGAAGGGCTGCCAGAGCCCCATACTTCGATGAAATCCGCGCCGCTGCGCCGCGCCTCGACGCACTTTCTAATCAAAGCCGGAATCACGTGCGATGTTTCCAGATCGAAGTTATCGCCGGGGCCGTAAAGATTCGCCGGCAGGAGAAAGATCGAGTTGAACCCGTATTGCTCGCGATATGCCTGGGACTGGACGAGCATCATCTTCTTCGCCAATCCGTAGGGCGCATTCGTCTCTTCGGGATAGCCGTTCCAAATGTCGTCTTCTTTGAAAGGAACCGGCGTGAACTTTGGATAGGCGCAAACCGTGCCGGTGGCCACGAATTTTTTCACTCCGCGCAATCGCGACTGTTCGATCAGTTGCACGCCCATCATCAGATTATCGTAAAAGAACTTTCCCGGATTTTTTTGGTTGTGGCCAATGCCGCCGACGACTGCCGCCAGATGGATTACCAGGTCCGGCTCTGAGTCATCCAACATCCGGTTGATATCGTCCTTCTCAATCAGGTTGTAATCGCGGCTGCGCGGCACGAAGATTTCGACGTCCGTATAGGCCTTCAGCATCTCGGTCACAAAACGCCCGAGAAAACCCGCGCCGCCGGTGACAGTCACTCGTTTATAAGGGAATGTGTCGCTCAAAATTTAAGCCGTGCTTAGAATACCAACTTCAGTTGGGTTTTTCTTAACCGAGCAAAGCCCGACTTAAGCCGGTACTCCGAAACGCCTGTTGTCCAAATTAACTCGTCCCCGGCTGACAGCTTGCCCAAATGCCTGAGGTTGGCTATGTTATCAAAAACTTTTGCGCCGCTGAAATGCTCTCGCGCTTGACTGTCCGCTTTGGGTCAACAGACGCTTCTCGGCATTACCAACAATCGATCAAGCAGGAATCATTATGGCTAAGACTGCTCTAGTATCAGGTATCACCGGTCAGGACGGCTCGTTTCTGGCCGAGGTGCTGCTGGAAAAAGGCTACGATGTTTACGGAATCATTCGTCGCTCATCTTCCTTCAACACGGACCGCATCGACCATCTTTATCAGGATCCGCACGAGAAAGGGACGCGTCTGCGTCTCATCTACGGCGATCTGAATGACTCGAGTTCGCTCAATACGATTCTGCGCCAGGTCCAACCGGACGAAATCTATAACCTGGGCGCGCAATCGCATGTGCGCGTCAGTTTCGACATCCCGGAATACACCGCCGAAGTCACCGGCCTTGGCACCGTGCGCTTGCTTGAGGCGATTCGCGAAATCGGCATGAGCCCAAAGTTTTACCAGGCCTCGTCGTCGGAGCTTTACGGCAAAGTGTTTGAGACGCCACAGACGGAGACGACCCCGTTTTATCCGCGCTCGCCTTACGCCTGCGCCAAAGCCTACGCCTATCACATCACCGTGAACTACCGTGAATCGTATGGAATGTTCGCCTGCAACGGAATTCTTTTTAATCATGAATCTGAGCGCCGTGGCGAAACTTTCGTCTCCCGCAAGATTACTCGCGCCGCGACCCGCATCAAGGTCGGTTTGCAGGACAAACTCTATATGGGCAATCTAGACGCGCGCCGCGACTGGGGTTATGCGCGCGACTATGTCGAAGCGATGTGGCTGATCATGAACGCCGAAGAGGCGGACGACTATGTGGTCGCCACCGGAGAGACGCATTCCGTGCGTGAATTCCTCGAAAAGACATTTGGGTATCTGGATCTGGATTGGGAGAAATACGTTGAAATCGATCCGCGTTATTTCCGCCCCGCCGAAGTCGATCTGTTATTGGGAGACGCGAGCAAGGTGCGCGAAAAGCTGGGCTGGCAACCGAAAGTAACCTTCGATGATCTGGTAAAGCTGATGACCGATCACGACCTGCAACTGGCGCAACAGGAAGCCGAAGCCCGCCAGCTGAAACACAAGTCGGCCACCAATAAAGCGCGCTGGGGATCGATGTAGTAACGTGAAGCATAATACCGCCACGCGGGGTATTATCGTCGAGTTTGACGCATATTAAGTAGTTATGCGCCATACCACCACGTTCAAATGACTGTTGCTATGCCTAAACCTATGGCAATCGATTCTGCGGCTACTACGACCCACGACAAACCGACATATC
>DASQPM010000245.1:0-4231 GCA_035643935.1 Pyrinomonadaceae bacterium
TCGTTGATAGCGGTCAGATGTACGTGCGCACTGAGCAGCAGCCGGAAGGCACAAACAATATGGTGGAAACGCCGAAGACTAAAAATAAACTTGGCGAACAGACTGGCGCCAGCTTTGGCGTGAATCCTGAGGGCACGGAAGAGATTCGCGTCAACAACGGTGCGATCGAAACAACAAATCGATCGGGAGAGAAAACCACTCTACACGGTGGAGAGTATGTATCAGTGAATCCCTCGGGAACCATCTCGCGGCCGCAAAAGTTGCTGGACATTCCCGCGCCGTCTGAACCGCGCGATCTCGAGCGAGTGTTTGTCGGGGACAACGGGGCGGCAAATATTTCTTTGAAATGGCTGCGGCCGCAGTCTGGCACGGCGTCGTTTTATCGGGTTGAAGTCGCGACTTCTCCCTTCTTCGTGGCTGACGGCAAAGTAATCGAGCGCGATCAGCTCGCTTCAAATGAATTCACCGCCAGCGATCTGCGGCCCGGCACTTATTTCTGGCGCGTGCGCGCCACTGCTTCGAGTGGTCAAACCAGCGACTGGAGCGACCCGAAAAAATTTATTATCGCAAACCGCGGCTCGGGCTCGCGCGTTGCGGTTTCAAATCTGACTGCCGAGTTGCTGGGCGGCAATGTTTATCTGGTTCGCGGGCATTCGGAAGTCGGCAACACCATTCGCGCCGCCGGTCGTGACACGCTGGTAGCCACCGACGGTTCATTTCAATTGCAAATTACCGCGGCGCCGGGAACGCAGGAAATTTTAGTCGACGCGGAAGACCCGCGCGGCAACAGCAGTCAGTATCGTGTGGCGCTTTCGGCTCGCGGCGGACGCGGGCGCGGCTAATTGTCTTAATTTCAGTTATGCCCAGGCATGTCATCCTTTTAACTGATGCGCACGAAGCTCCGGCCTACGAGCTGATCGAAGCGCTGCGCCTGGCCGGCGTCCAGACATTGATCGAAGGCCTGCGCGAATTGGAAGCCGAAGCCGCTCTGATTCGCCGGCGCGAGACTGAAAGCACGAGCGATCAACTTCAGGAAGCGCCGCCCGTGGCAATTCTTTATGAAGTGTTTGCGGGCGCCGACACGGTTGAGCTTCATTCGGCCATCGATCATGCGAAAACTTTCTGGCCGGGAACACCGGTCATTGCGTGTCGCAGGCATACGACCGGCTTTCATGGCTTCAGTGCGCGCGGTCTCGACGGCGCGACGCTCAAGCGGCTCGGCTTTCGCGCGATTGCCGACAAAGCGGCGCAATTGCCCGCAATTCTGCACGAAATCGAAGGGCACGGCGCCACTGGAGAATTAAGACTGCCGGAAACAATGAGACCGGTAATTGATTCAGGACTGGCCTCCCTGCCGGCAAAAATGAAAGCGGCGAGCTTGCGCGCCGCGTTTGATCTCGTCTCTTCGCTGCACTTCATCGGCGATCAGCGCGACGCTGCACAGGTGGCGCTTACCGGATTGACGTCGTTGGTCCAAGCTGATCATTGGGCCATCTACCTGCTCGCCGATGAGAAGGGTCCCGAAGCCGCAACGTTGGAAGCCATTGCCACGCTCAAGCCAGGAGAGAAATCTGATGAACTGCGCGATGACTGGCGCGAGGTGTTGCTTGCCGGAGAAGAGGTGCGCACAGGCATTGAATCCAAAGCAGCGAGACTCGCCGGCGCCGGCATGGGCGCGATGAGAAAAAAAGAGCACGGCGAACACGTGGTTGCGGTTCCGCTGATTTGTGGCGAACGGATCCTGGGTGTGCTCGAAGGCAAACGTGAGAGACGCTCCTTTAAGAAATCCGAGCTTGGTCTGCTTGAGGCTCTTTCGTTGCCGCTCGCGTCAGCGCTGGCGAACGCGGTGCGCATAGGCGAGGCAGAACGACTCTCGCAAACCGACGATCTGACTAAACTTCACAACGCCCGTTACCTGCGCCAGTTCCTTTTGAACGAGATTCGCCGCGCCCGCCGTTATGGTTCCAATGTTTGCGCTTTATTTCTGGACCTTGATGACTTTAAACGCGTAAACGATGCACACGGACATCTCGCCGGTTCGCATGTGCTGATGGAAATGGCAGGCGTGATTCTTTCATCTATACGCGACACGGATGCGGTGGCCCGTTATGGCGGGGATGAGTTTGTAATCGTGCTGCCGGATACGGGAATCGAACTCGCGGGTACGGTGGCCGAGCGCATCCGCGAGAAAATCGCGAAACATTCTTTCAATGCCGGCAGGAACTTGAAACTGTCGTTAACGGCCAGTTTTGGTGTCGCTGCTTTTCCCGAGCATGCCTCGTCACCGCAACAGCTGATCTCGTGCGCCGATACCGCCATGTATGAGGCGAAAGCGGCGAACAAGAACTGCGTGCGCTTTTCGCCGCTGCTCCGAGCGCGGGAAGAAAAGCTGCCGAACGAGGTCGAAGTCCACGCAACTATTCTGGACGCTGACGAAGGAAAAGCCTTTTCGTGATAGCGCAAAGGTCGAAGTTCAGGTATCTTTGATAGTTCGGAGTTGGTTTAGGGTTTCCGAGGTAAGTTGTAAGTGGTAAATGGTGTTTGGGCTCCCCAGGATTCAGCCCACATCCCCGACGCCGGTTCAGGTCAGTTGCTATTTGCCGCTCACAACTTTGCGAGTTGCCACCCGCCGAAGTTTTCTCGTTTCATAACACTGGAAGTGAACAATTTAAATGGCTCTTAAATCGATTTTTAGTCTGTTTTCCAGCGATTTAGCAATTGATCTGGGAACGGCCAACACCCTCGTTTATGCCAAGGGTCGAGGCATCGTCGTCTCCGAACCCTCGATCGTGGCGATCAATAAGGTCACCAACCAGGTCGAAGCCGTCGGCCGCGACGCCAAAGACATGCTCGGCCGCACGCCGGGCAACATCGTTGCAATTCGTCCTATGAAGGACGGCGTCATTGCCAATTTTGAAGTAACTGAAAAGATGCTGCAGCACTTCATCCGCAAAGCTCACAACGGCAAAACGTGGGTCAGCCCCCGAGTCGTAATCGGCATACCATCAGAAATTACTCAGGTCGAGCGGCGCGCGGTAGAAGATTCAGCTTATCGCGCCAAGGCTTCGGAAGTTTACCTGGTTGAAGAAGCGATGGCTGCAGCCATCGGCGCCGGCCTGCCGATTACCGAACCGCACGGCAACATGGTGGTGGACATCGGCGGTGGCACAACGGACATCGCGGTGATTAGTTTGAGCGGTATCGTTTACTCGCGCGCAGTGCGCGTGGCCGGTAACGAGATGGACGAAGCGATCATCTCCTACATCAAACGAAAATATAATTTGCTGATTGGCGAGCGCACCGCGGAAGCGATCAAGATTGAGCTCGGCTCAGCTTACCCGCTCGACGAGCCGCTGTCGTACGAGGTGCGCGGCCGCAACCTGATTGAAGGAATCCCGAAGACGATCACGATGACCGACGAAGAAGTGCGCGAGGCACTGGCTGATTCAGTCTCGACGATCATCAACGCTGTGCGGGTTGCGCTGGAACGCACGCCACCTGAGCTCTCAGCCGATATCGTAGAGCGCGGCATCGTGCTGACCGGCGGAGGCGCGTTGTTGAAGAATTTGGACAAACGTCTCTCGATTGAAACCGGTTTGCCGGTGTCGCTCGCTGACGATCCACTGGCGTCAGTAGTGTTGGGTACGGGCAAAATGCTTTCCGACTTTGACCTGCTGAAACGGGTGAAGTGGGAAAATACAATGACTAGTGGCATGTGAGGCCAGTAGGCAGTAGGTACTCAGCAGTAGGCAGAAAAACTTGAAAGTCGAAACTTGAAACTCGAAACCTCGCAATGGCCGCCACTCGCACACAAAGAGAAATTCGCCAGAAGGCGCCGCTGTGGTTGGTGATGCTGCTGCTCACCAACCTGGTGATCATGGCGGTCGATGCGCGCGACAACACCACCAAGCAGCGGATGTTTCGAGTTTGGATTCAGGCCGCGGCTTCGCCAGTGCAAGGCGTTTCATCGCGAGTCAGTGGCGCGGGTAGTGGCTTTATTCGCGAGATCATGAACTTCCGCGCCGCAGCCGCCGAAAATGCTCAATTGAAGGAAAAACTTTTTGCCACTGAGTTACAACTGCAAAATGCGCGGCAAGCGGCGGAAGAAAACGAACGACTGAAAGGTCTCCTCAACCTCAAACAACAAACCGGTTACGATCAGGTAACGGCGCATGTTATCGCGCGTGACTCTTCGGTCTGGTTCAATACGGTGACGCTTGATCGCGGCACT
>DASQPM010000246.1:0-3961 GCA_035643935.1 Pyrinomonadaceae bacterium
AATTGGTTCACCTTTACGGATGATGTCATAGCCTGAGCGTAGGTCGAGCGTTCGCGCCGTATGCGCCAGCAACTGTGCATCGCCGATAATTACGGGGACGCAGCAGCGCACAATTTCTTCCTCTGCAACTGCCTTCAAAACGACTTCCGGCCCAATTCCCGACGGGTCACCCATAGTTATGGCGACGCGCGGCAATGACCCGGAAGACCTGGGTTTCGGCGATGGATTATTGGCGAACTGCCTCATTGGTTTGAGACTGAAGCACAATAAGGATGGGGCGGGCTGCCCAGGTGGGCCAATCTCTAACTGGCTACTTGTTCGACGCGCTCGTCCGCTTTGAACATGTATTTGATGTTGCGCTTGAGCAATAACAGGTTGGGCGCGTCTTTACGATTGACTTTTAAGGCGCCGCGATCGTACCACTCAATGGTGCCTTCAATCTCTTCGCCGTCGAGCAACACGATAACCATGGGCGTGTGCGCATCGATCTGCTTCTTGTAGTAGAAGAGTTCGGCATTAGTTTCCATCGGCGGTGGAATTCGTTTCCTTACAGCCACCGGCGTGCTGTGTTGTACCGGGCGATGCGACTCGCGACTGCTTTCTCCGCCGCCTGAGCTACGTTGAGAACCATTCGAACGCTCTCTTGGCTGAGGCATCTCGCGCGCTTTTCCTTTAACCTCGGCGAGCGTGGTTCTAATAAGTTTGCGATTCACTTGTTCCTACCTCCAAAGATTAAGACGGGTTAATAATTTTGATCGCGCGACACATTGGGCGGGCAACAGCGACGCTGATCCACACTTACTCTCGCAGGCTGCGGCCATTCAAGGAGAGGGACTCAACTTTTTACCCGTAATGGAAAACCTGCAAGGGAATGACGCGTATGCTACACAAGCCGCACCTAAAAAGCAAAGCGCAAAACCACCGGCTTCCCAGCAGAGTAAAAAGGAAGGCTGGAAGAATCCGCCTTCCTGGGTATTACCGGATAAATTTGCTAATCCGCTTTCTTGCGAATAAAGGTTGGCACGTCGAGGTCGTCAGAACGCCCTTGCATCATTGGCCGCGGCAGATCGTCTGCAGGCCGTTGCACAAAGCGCGGCGCAGTACCCGCCATCGCTGTAACTCCCGCTGCCGAGGCCACCGCCACGGCTTCCTGACCAAAACCGGTCGCAATCACTGTAATCTTCATTTCATCGCGCAGGTTCTCGTCGATGACAGCGCCGAAAATAATGTTGGCATCTTCATCAGCCGACTCGCGAATAATCGTGGAGGCAACGTTGACTTCATAAAGCGTCAAGTCAGGTCCACCGGTAATATTGATGAGTACGCCTTTCGCGCCCTGGATAGTGGCTTCCTCAAGCAGCGGCGAAGAGATTGCCTGTTGAGTCGCCTCGATAGCGCGATTCTCACCGCGCGCGCGGCCGGCGCCCATCAGCGCCATTCCCATTCCCTGCATGATCGATTTGACGTCTGCGAAGTCGAGATTGATCAAACCAGGCACGGTAATCAGGTCGCTAATGCCCTGCACAGCTTGACGCAGCACTTCGTCAGCCACACCAAACGAGTCGGCCAACGAAGAGTCTCTTTCGACTGTGTGCAGCAATCGTTCGTTGGGAATGGTAATAACGGTGTCCACGCATTCACGCAGCTCACGCAGGCCATGTTCGGCTTGCTGCATCCGACGGCGGCCTTCAAAGTGAAACGGCTTGGTTACTACGGCAACGGTCAGGGCATCGAGCTCAGTCGCCAGTGAAGCGATAATCGGCGCCCCGCCAGTGCCCGTGCCGCCACCCAGCCCAGTGGTCACAAAAACCATGTCCGCGCCTTCGAGCACTTCAATGATCTTGTCCGTGTCTTCGAGAGCTGCTTCCCGGCCCACATGGGGATTCGCGCCCGCGCCGAGCCCCTTGGTCAACCGGCTGCCAAGCTGGATCTTGATGGGAGCTTTGGATCGTTTGAGCGCCTGAAGATCAGTATTGGCAACAAGAAACTCGATTCCCTCGATGCCTGCTTCGATCATGCGGTTGACGGCATTGCCGCCGCCGCCGCCAATACCAATCACTTTTATGCGCGCGCCGGTGATCGGCGGATCGTCATCAATGAAAATATTAATGCCTCTATCGAGTGTACGAGCATCCGTTGGCATAGTTACATCCTCTCTTCCGAAGCGGGAAGGCTTCCATGGTCTTTTTCTGCTATGTTGGGTTGCTCGTGGCATCGGCCTCGATATATAGCGGACTATATCTTGTGCGACCGGGGCGAAAGCATACAACAACTTGTCAAAAAATACTACTGAAACGATTACGGAACTTTGAAACGAAGTGCGTGAGCTTGCCCGTCGAGCCACGCCGGCTTACGGCGCTCCGCCCTTCGCTTACCTGTGTACGACTTGCTACCAGCGCCAAACCCGTGGCCGCGGCCCACGCTGGACTTTGAACATCCTCAACCAAGCCACCAAATCGATCTCGCTCGGGGAAGCCGACGCGAACGGGAGCATCGAAAACCTGTTCGGCGATCTCCGACATGCCGCTCAAGAGTGCGCCGCCGCCGGTTAGCACCACGCCGCTCGATAGCTGTCTTTCCCAACCCGCGTCTTTGATTTCATCGGCGACGTGCATCAAGACTTCTTCAGCGCGCGGCTGCAGGATGTCACACAGGATCTGTCGTGAAAGCTGCCTAGGCGCTCGCCCGCCGACCGAAGGAACATCAACCAACTCCCCGCGCTGCATCTCGGATAGCGACGTGCTACAGGCACAGCCAACTGTGCGTTTGATCTTTTCGGCGTCGGGAATCGGCGTGCGCAGGCCAAAAGCAATGTCATTAGTGAAATGCGAACCGCCAAGTGGAAACACTGCGGTGTGCTGCACCGCCCCACGCTGGTAGATAATCAAACCGGTGGTTTCAGCGCCGATATCGACCAGGGCTGCGCCAAATTCCTTATCGTCTTCGGTCAACGACGCTTCAGCCGCAGCTAGTTGCTCCAGCACCATGTCTGCAACCATCAAACCAGCGCGGTTAACGGCATTGATAGCGTTCTGCCGGGCCGTCACGGGACTGGTGACGATGTGGACTTTGACGGCGAGGCGCGCGCCGATCATTCCCACCGGATCGTTAATGCCATCCTGATCGTCAACGATGAACTCCTGCGGCAGGCGGTCTACAATTTCGCGCCCAGCCGGTAGCTGAATCGCGCAGGCAGAATCGATCGCCCGGCGCACATCTTCTGGTGTGATTTCGCGATCCCGCCCTGACACTGCAACGATCGCCTGACCGTTGAAGCCAAGAATGTGCGAACCAGCCAGATTGATGGTTACTTCTTCCGCTTGTATTCCGCTCATGCGCTCAGCTTCGTCAACTGCTCGCTTAATCGCATCGACCGCAGCTTCCGGATTCACAATCACGCCTTTACGCAGTCCGCGCGCTTCCGCTTCGCCAATACCAACTATCTCGAGCAGCCCGCTCTCGCCGGGTTCGCAAGCAATACACGTCACCCGGCTCGTACCGATATCGAGGCCGATAGTGTGTTGTGGCCGCTTGGCCATTCAGCAGTGCTCCTTCACGACAAACTTCGCGATCATTGCTTGCGGCGCTCCGCGATTTGCGACTTATCTGATTTCTTATCAGCCTTTTTGGATCGATCACTGCGGTCCTTTTTCGTTTTGTCCGTCACAGTTCTCTGATCGTCAGCGTTAGCTTTCGCGCGCGGCGCGGTGGCCGAAGTCTTAGCAACCGTTTTCTTATCCTTCGCACGCACAACAGCCGCCGCCACTGTAGCGGCAGCAGTTGGTGCTTCCACGCCGTCCGTCGTTGTATGCGCGCCGGAAGTCAGGCCCACGATCGCCTTACCGTTGCCCAGGCTCATGTCGATGTAACTGATCAGCGCGTGGTTGGGAATGTCGTCGTGCGAGTCAAGTGCCTTGAATGCACTTTTCAATCGCTCGGCCTGATCGCGCGAGCCCAGTCT
>DASQPM010000247.1:0-6438 GCA_035643935.1 Pyrinomonadaceae bacterium
GTGGCCCTGGTGCCTGGCACGTACAAAGTTGATGTCATCGTGCGTGATGTTACATCCGGAGCCACGGGCGTGCGCCACGTCGGTTTCACCGTACCCAAGTATGATGTGCAAAAACTTTCGACATCTACCTTAGTGCTTGCATCGAAACTTGAAAGTCTTGGTGCTCAGCCCGCAGTCGGACAATTTGTCATCGGCCAGACGAAAGTGATCCCTAACGTTTCGGGAATCTACCGTCGAGGCCAGCCGCTGGGCGTTTACTTGCAGATCTACAACGCGGGCATCGATCAAACTACGCTGCGTCCTGCTGTCGATGTGGAATATGTGCTGATGAAGGATGGCAAAGAGATTGGCAAGCAGCCCGAGAACTGGCAGGGCATGAGCGATGCCGGTCAACGGCTGACGCTGGCGCGGCTGATTGATTCGCAACGATTGACGCCCGGCGACTATGAGCTAACAATTCGAATTCGCGACAGAGTTTCAGGCCAGGCGCTGACGCCCTCCGCGAAGTTCTCGATCGTTCAGTAATTGAAGGTTTACGGCAAAGGTGAATGGTGATAGTGGCGCGAATGCCGTTATCACCATTTGTTATTTGCGGCGCTGGTAACTTTCCCTGACCGTCCCCAGCTTCGTATTTCCCTGAACTGAGTTTTTCCGCGCATCCATCACGTCAACTTCGAAACCTGGAAATGAAGGACGGAATCGCTGTGTCTTCCAAGTCTCGACGGTGATATCGTTTTCCGCGGCGCGGTGATAAGCGTATTGCGGCAGGCCCTCGCGGTCGCCGCGCACGTCGGCGCCTGTGAGGTGAAGGATGCGCACACGAAAGCCTTCAATGCGTTTAATCTTTCGCTCGACGTTGGCAATCGAAGACATTCTAGTTGGCCTGATTATAACTTGAACTGTGGCCCAAAGCTTCTGCTCACTAACAACACACGGTGAAGCGCGCTAATTCGGCGTCGCGCATGCGGATGATAGAATATCAATGCAAATGGAACAGCCGATTCACTTGTTGACCTTCACCCGGAATGAACTTGTAGAGTTCTTTGCGCGCAGCGGGGAACCTGCATATCGCGCACGACAGGTTTTTTCAGGTCTGCACCAGCGCCGGCTGCAAAGCTTCGCAGGCATGACGGACTTACCGAAAGCTTTGCGCGTGCATTTGGATTCAATCGCAACAGCTTCAAGTCTTACGATCGATTCGCGTTATCTTTCGGAAGATGGAACCCGTCGCTTTCTGATGAAGACACCTGACAACCGGCCGGTTGAAACAGTTTTCATTCCTGAAGAGCGGCGCGACACTATCTGTTTCTCATCACAATCGGGTTGTCCATTGCAGTGCACTTTTTGTCTGACCGCCCAACTTGGTCTGCTTCGCTCTTTAACGGCCGGCGAGATCGTCGAACAAATAATAATTGCCTTAAATGACGCCTACTGTGTCGGTGTAAAGCCGCCGCGCGGAATAAATCTGGTCGGCATGGGTGCCGGCGAACCGTTTCTAAATTTTGATGAGCTGATGAAGGCGCTTGGCATCATGGCCGATCCACACGGCCTGTTCATCGTTCCCAATCGTGTGACGATTTCAACTGCCGGCGTAGTGCCGCGCATTCGCGAACTGGCAACGATGGCGAATCGGCCGCACCTTGCGATTTCATTGGCGGCGCCAGGTGACGAACTGCGCGACGAGTTGATGCCTATCAACAAGAAATGGCCGCTCCAGGATTTGCTGAGCGCCTGCAAGGAATTTGAAAAGAGTCTGAAGGTCGGAGAACGAGTGACTTTTGAATACGTGATGCTGGACGGCGTCAATGATTCTGATGAGCAGGCAAGGCAATTGGCCAACCTGCTGAATCGCCATGGCCTGCGCGCGAAGGTGAACCTGATTCCGCACAACCCGGCGCATCCGTTGCCTTATCAGCCTTCGTCACCGGCGCGAGTTGAATCGTTCAAAGCCATACTCGAATCGAAGGGCATTCATACATATGGGCGCCGACCGCGCGGTAGAGACATATATGCGGCGTGTGGTCAATTGGCGGCGCGACGGGAAAACAATCTTGCCGTTGTTGCGTTGAGCTAGTGCTTTATTGAAAACGTGTGAACGTTCGATAATGGGCCTAAAAGGCAATTTTGACTGATCCAAAATCATCCTGGAATTCTGAAAGCAAAATGCGATCAATGATTCAACTGATACTCTTGATGACCTTGCTTGTCGCACCGGCGAATTTTTTTGCCAAACCGTCGCCACAGTCAGCCCCAAACATTGCGGTCACCGCTGCGCTTGGGGCGGACAAAGTGCAACGTGGTCGAACGGTGCAAGCCACAGTAGTGATGGATATTCCTTCAGGTTTTCATGTCAATTCCAGCAGGCCGCTGGAAAAATTTCTGATTGCGACACAGCTTAAAATTGAGGCGCCAAAAGGAATTCGCGTGGGCGCCGTCATTTACCCGCGCGCTGTTTTGCGCAACTTCAAATTCTCGAAGAATAGAGTTTCAGTTTATGAAGGACGGGCGACGATGAGGTTCAGCGTGATGGTGCCCGCGAATTTTCCGACCGGAACTTCAGAATTGAAAGGGCACCTGCGCTTCCAAAGCTGCAACGATGAAGTTTGTTTTCCGCCGCAGACGCGCGACGTCAGTCTATGGCTGAAGGTGCAGTGACTGGTTACCGCTCAAGCAGTTCAGAGTTCAAGCTTCAGCTTGCTGCTTTGCGGCGGAACGCAAACTAAAGTTTGTACTCTAAACTGCTTCTTTCCTACCTATGACGCTCATCAAGCGTCCTACTTTTCCATAGAGGTTCTTCTCGCGCCGGTAGGAGAAAAACAGATCCGTGCGGCACATGGTGCACAGCGCCGCTCTGTAAATCTTCCCTTCCGCAACACCCGCCGCAACCAGTTGCGCGCTATTCGCCTTTATCAAATCAACGCAGGCGTGATCTGCGCGCGTCGGCTTGAACAGCGCGACTGAATTTGCAAAACGTTCGCCGAACGCATCGATGACCTCGCTGCCAACTTCATAACAACAAGCGCCCGCTGCCGGACCAATGGCGACGACAGCGTCTTCCGGCTTGGTGTTGTAATTGTTCGTCATCTGCGAAAGCGCCCTGGTTGCAACTTCCGCGATTGTGCCGCGCCAGCCGGCGTGGACCGCTGCAAAGGCCCCGGTTTGCGAATCACCAATCAGGATGGGAACGCAGTCGGCGGTTTTCACTCCAGCCAAAACTCCGCGTGCGTCGCTGACAATCGCATCGCAATAAACTGAATCGCCGCGCGCATCTTCGGCAGGCTTGGCATCAAGCCTGCTGTTAACTACGCGCACATCAGAGCCGTGCACTTGCCAGCAGCCGGCCAGCTGCCATTCGCCTTTAAAAAGCTTGAGAAAGCGGCGTCGATTCTCCAGAATGTTTTCCGCTGCGTCCTCGTTAAAGCCGGCGAGGTTAAGCGAATTCTTCGGCATGGAACTGACGCCGCCGTCTCTGGTTGAGAATCCATTGGCGAAACCTGCGGCTTCCAGCGGCGCACAAACAAGAGCACTGACACCGTCCTGCTCGCGCCAGTAGAACCCGGCGTGTTCTAATTCCCGGTCGCTTATGATCGTCTCCATCGGCATAGACATTATCGAAGTTGCGCGCATTCGCGAAGTGCTCGAGCGCACGCCACGGTTCACCGAACGCGTCTTCACCATCACCGAGCGCACTTACTGCGACAGTCGCGGAGTGGTGGCTGCGCAGCATTATGCCGCGCGCTTTGCGGCAAAAGAAGCGGCGTTGAAGGCACTGAAGACCGGATGGCGCGGCGGGATAAGTTGGCAGGACGTGGAGATTGGTTCACTGGAAAGCGGCGCACCATTTCTGACTTTTCACGGCGAGACAAACAAACTATTTGCAGCTTCAGGAGCGACTGTTGCGCATCTCTCAATATCGCATACTACTCAACATGCGATTGCGCAAGTTGTGCTGGAGAAATGTTGAATAATCCAGGGCATCTCAGCTCTGCCCTACGATGTACGGAGGTGTTCGAGAGCAGATTCGAGCATGCCCCATCTCGGCTTTGCCGTCTGATGTGCGGAAGGTCTCTGACCTTCCGGAAGGATGTATTAACTGATTGGGCTGCCAAGCGATTTGGTTCAAGTCAACGTTAAGGGGTTCATCCTCGGTTGGACACTTTTGCCAAATTCTTGCGCTGGATCAGCGATAATCAACTGCTCTCTCAACCAGTCTTGCTCTTACCGGATTAAGGTGAATGGAGTTAACTTTCTGCATAAACATCGCCTCGCTGTAAATTGAAAATACATTCTTCTCCTTCTGCCAGAGTGAATATTTGTTTTCCCTCTTCCAGCTTTCATGCTGCAACTTAGCGAGCGAGCTCTGGAAGTTGTTTTGACGAAGGTAATCGATGGTCCGACGTGCGGTTATGCCCTTGAGATAACGCAATACGTCTGCTGATGTTTTCGGTTGATTGGTCAAGAGGTGGAGATGATCCGGCATTATAACGTAAGCGAAGATCAAAAAAGCGCCTGATTCGCGCGCCTCGTTCAAGGCCTCACAAATAACTCTTTTGATATTGTCCAACCGAAAGACTGGTAGCCGATTTTTCGTGACTATTGTGATGTAGAGGGCCGGAGTGTCTCTCGAAATCTGGAAGGAGGCCTGGGGCATAGCCCCACACCATAATTGCGGCTGCCGGAAGGTTAAAGACTTCCGCACATCGGACGGCACAGCCGAGATGCAGCATAGCTTGCGTCTGGGGGCAGACCATCCTCGCATCGGGATGCCATAGCCCCGAACCAGTGCTATCGCATTGAATTAACCAGGGTGCGCCTTCCCTGTGTATCCACATCGACTCTAGTCCGTGCCAGAGAGCCTACAGGCATTCGTGCTCTGGAATGCTGGGCCAGAACAGATTCTTTGAATACTTCGCGCTCTGAAGCTTCATCGGTTGTAACACCCTGCGAATCAGGCAGATTTCCGTGCCGATAGCATTCAAGGTTCGGAGCGAGTTTCTCAGTAACTGCAATCAACTCGCGATGAGGACAGCTCAGCGTTGAGAGCAACCCGTTGTCAGCATCAATCTCAACAAACTCTATTCCTTCCGGACATTCAAAATTCTTACCACCCAGCTCCGATCTTGCGGCAACCGCGCCTTGCATAAAGTTAACCCAGGCGGGGAGCGCCGCTTCAGCGCCCGTCAGTCCAAGTTGCTGGTTGTCATCAAAGCCGATCCAAACAACGCAAACCAAATTCGGCGTGTAACCCACAAACCAGCCATCGCGTGAAGTGCCGGTTTTTGCCGCGAAGGATACTCCCTTCAAAGCGCCGCGGGCCGCGCGCGCCGTGCCGTGATCGACAACTGCTTCCAGCATGTTTGTAATCATGTAGGCAGTTGTTGGACTAATTACCTTCGTGCTGTTGCCGCCGTTGTTAATGTGAGACGCGGGCGGTTCACCGACGCTGGCAATGACTCTTGGCTCGACGCGATGCCCGCCATTTGCGAAGACAGCATAAGCAGCAGCCAACTGAAGCGGCGTCACTTCTTCAGTCCCAAGCGCCATCGCCGGATAGCGTTCCGGGCGGGGCAAACCAAAATCAGCGGCGAGATTTGCAATGCGCGCCAGGCCTGTTTGCAAAGCGACATCTACGGTAACGACGTTAAGAGACTTAACCAATGCCGTGCGCATGGTTACGTCGCGTAGCGAATAACCACCAGCAAAATTTGCCGGCCGGTAAATCTTGTTGCGGTCATAGACAAATTCGCGGGGCGCATCGCTGAACGTTTGCACGGGCGACATGCCGTCTTCCAGGGCGGCGGCATAAACGAAGGGCTTGAAAGTCGAACCCGGTTGCCGTCGCGCGTCGGTAACGCGATTCAACTGCGACTCGGCATAGTCATGCCCGCCAACCATCGCCAACACGTTGCCGGTTTTTGGATCGAGCGCGACCAGCGCGCCCTGCGGTCTTGCCGCGCGCGATTTGTAAACCAGAGCCAGTCGATCCAGTTGCTGCTGCAAAGCATTTTCTGCGATGCGTTGCAGATCGAGATCGATAGTGGTGTAAATCTTGTAGTGTGCCGGTTGTACCTCATATTGATCTGATATGCGATCGACATAGTCGACGAAATACGGGGCAACCGATGCAAAGTCTTTCGCGGAAGACAGGGCCAGGCGCTCGGTTCTAGCGCTGTTTGCCTGCTCGCTGGTAATCCAACCGTCGCGAAGCATTGACTCCAGCACGAGTACCTTGCGAGCTTGCGCTGCTTCCAAGTGATGCAGAGGCGAGTAGCGCGCCGGCCCCTGAATCATTCCGGCGATCGTTGCCGCCTCCGCAAGCGAAACGTCTTTCAACTCTTTTCCAAAATAGATGCGCGCCGCTTGCCGCACTCCCCGCACCCCGACGGCGCCACGCTGGCCCAGATAGACCTCGTTGCAATAGAGCGCCAGGATGTCCTG
>DASQPM010000248.1:0-3003 GCA_035643935.1 Pyrinomonadaceae bacterium
TTCAATCCCCATAACAGGCCGAAGGGCCCCAATAAGACTGTTGTCGCTACGGCCGCCACCGCCACGGTCCCGCCCTTGCTATCGCCGGTTGATCTCTTAGTGAATCGAGCTGGGACCCGATTACCATCCGCGGCCTGCACATCCTGCATGGCCCACTCTAACTTTCCAGCATGGCCCCAATGTCCTGCCCTTTTTGCCGTCGTGATACGAGCGCGAGCGGAAGCATCCTTCTCAAAAACTGTAATGCCGTTTATTACCACCGGTCGCACGACGGTGAAGTCAACAATGTCGCCCACCTTGAGATCTTCGCCTGAAGCATTGTTTTTCAGTTGGATTTCAATTTCAGTGCCATCCGGAATTTTGACTTCGGCTGGTGTCGTTTGCGTTTGATTCGAAGGTTCTTGCGGAAGTGGAATAGCTACGGCAAGAGACGCTAGGATCAGAACAAGCGTGATCGATATCGCTTTTCTCACGGGGTTCCTTTTCAGATTCTTCATTGAAGCGAAGGGCCAGGTGCAGAGCTTTCGTCGCGTAGATCAGCGGAGAACTGATCAAGCAACGATTACAGGTAAGAAAGCCTGCCCTTCGTTGTGCTTCTGCTGGGTGATTAAACTCTAACCGCTTCGTCTTGCTCTTCAACTAAGTAAGGCGAGGTGACAAACGACGGCTCATTCGAATCTTCTGCCAGCACGGCCTGAATGATTGGCAAACTTAACGAATGCTTTTTGGAGATTCCGGGCACGTCGTGACCGGCGGCGTAAACGGGATGACGTTCGTGTTCTTCATACCATTCGGCGAGGTTCGCAGTCTTGTGCATGTTCTCGATGATCTGCCGCCAGCCCACGCCGGTGTTGTAAGCACAGAATGAAATCTCGCCTTCCTGCGTGCCGTAAGGAATGACGCACATCTCGGTGCGGCGGAAATCGTAGTTGAAGAGATCCTGGAACCACATGCCTTCGACGCACAGTACACGCCAGATGTCGTTGGGGTCGTCGGCTTTCTCAGCCTTCATGCGATCGTTGCGATCAGAGCTCGAGTTTGTCGATGAAGGTTTGAAGAGGTTCAGGATCTGCGAAATCGGAAACCCTTCCGGCGCCTGTTCCGCATTGAAGTTTCGCAGGATAGCCATGCCGAGCTGAGCATACGAAAGTTTCTTGCCGCGCGCGGTGTCGGTAATCGTGGCGACGTCTTTCATAAACTGCTCGTAGTCGAAAAATTCAAACAGCGATTTGAATTCCCCGGTCTTGCGGTTGACCACCATCAAGGTAAAGATGCCGCAGTTTGGATGGCAATTGCATGAAGACCAGCCCCACGGCGCATCCGCGCCTTGCAGCATGTCCATCACGCTGGTGAATGCCGAGTAGGAGGAAAGCGGATACCAGTCGCGCAACGGTTCAAGTTGACCGCGCAGTTGATCTTTAAGATCGTGCGTCATGCCGGCCAGCGTGTAGCGCTGCTTAATACGCAACTGGTCGGAAATGTCTTCGTCGCGGCCAGTAAAAGAAACAGGCTGGAACGCAATTGTCTGCACCTTATCGATATTCTTCGCCGCGAAATCAACAATGGCGCCAATGCCGTCGTTGTTTATGGTGTTGACGATGGTCGTTACCAGCGTGACCTTGATGCCTACGCTCGCGAGATTCTCGATTGCCTGTTGCTTAACATCAAATAGGTTGCCAACGCCGCGGTGCCTGTTCTTCTCTTCGCTGACGCCGTCAAACTGCAAATAGACACCGTGCTGTCCGGCCGCTTTCGCAGCTTTACAAAACTCAATATCTTCGGCGAAGCGAATGCCGTTAGTCGCCGCCAATATGCGATAGAAACCAACCTTCTTCGCGTAGGCGACGGCCTCGAGATAATAAGGCGACAGCGTCGGCTCGCCACCGGAGAAGAGGATGATGATTTGGCGCTTGGGTTTGAACGACACAGCGCGATCCAGAATTGCTTTCGTGTCTTCGTAGGTTGGCTCGTGAACATACCCAACCTGATTCGCGTCCATGAAGCAAGGATTGCACATCATGTTGCAGCGGTTCGTTAGATCGACGGTCAACACAGCGCCGCGGCCAAACTTAATGTTCGAAGTTCCGTGATGATGGACGTGCGAATCTTCGGCAGCCTTAAAGTCGCGTCCAAAAAAGAGCGATTCGATGCGCTCGAGAAACGCGGGATCAGTTGCCATTACGTCAACAAACTCGCCATGCTTCGGACAAGTCTTGCGCATGACCACCTGTCCGTTTTCTTCAATTATCTGCGCTTTGATTTCGCCCGGATGTTCGTTCATCAACGATTCGAGCGTGGTCTCGCCAGTGATAACAGCGTCGCGAACTTCTTTTACACAACGCGGACAAAGACTGTCCGTTTCGCGCGGGAAGCCGAGCGGCGGCGCGCTTCTTTCATAGGATTTGAGCAATGGTCCAGGCGCCCAGGTTGGACGAATGGCTTCGCCTTCCGGAAGACGCTTGTTTACGGATTGGAACGCCTTCCAGGCGACGCCCGAAAGGTTTGAGAGCAGCTTGGAGCTCTTCACTCCTGCGAGCTTGCCCTTTTCCGACTCTCCTCTGCGAAATTGATCACTAAACAATGAGACATTCTCCTCGACTGCGCTGGGCTTATTCCACTCGCCTGCTATCAAAACGTTCAGTATTACCGCAAATAACTGCCGCGCACACTCACAATTCGCTCGAGTGGTTGGCGGTCGCATCATGATAGATGGTCTGTCGAAGCATGGCAAGCCTAAACACCTGCGGCAACCCAGGTCCTTTTTGCTTCTCAGGCCCGTTTTTGTTTGGTGAAATCTACCAAATACATTGTTTGCGATTCACCTGAGCGGATAGAAAAAGTGTACTATCGGCCCCGCAATTCAAATGCGTAGTTCCCTCGTGTTCCGCAAACAAATTTCATGAGTGAAGCCAAAACTCCGACGATTGCAGAGCTGGCCGAGGCCGCTGGCGGCCGCATAATCGGTGATGGGGCTCTTCATGTCACGCGAGTTGCTGATCTCGA
>DASQPM010000249.1:0-2725 GCA_035643935.1 Pyrinomonadaceae bacterium
TGCAGGTCATTACGCGCGCTTTGAGAAAGACGCCGGTGCCGATCACGTTTCCGACGACAATCGAAATCGCGGCGATTAGGCTGAGGCCGCGGACTAGTTGGTTAGTTGTAGCTGAAGCCATGGAGGTGTCCGATTAATTGCGTGCCGCTGCGTCTTTATTCCTGATTTCCATAAGCTCCCTTAAGAATTCGTCACGCTCGCGACTATTCTGACTGGTTTCACGCGCTTTGTCGGTTACGTAGCGTTCTCCCTTCATTTCAGAATTTTGCAGCGATTCAGCCCACGCTTTAAGTTGTTTGGAGCAACTTTCGGCCTTGGGCTTTAATGCTCTAATCTCGCCGCGCAATCGATCGAACCCGGGCAGCCGTTCGAGCAAGCATAACATTGAGCGAACTTCGCCCGCAGAGCCACGGGAAATGTATAGAAACGCGAGCAACTCTTTATTGGTACCTCGCTCGAAACCTTCGGCGATATTGTTTGACATGGAAACAGCTGCACGCTCAAGTTGATCTCTTAGGCTGAAGCGTTTGTCGAATTCTGGTTTCGAGGTAAGCATGTAGACGCCGATTGCCAGTTCGATAGCGGTGTTCCATACGGGTAGGTCTTCAAAGCGTTTGTAACGCATGGCGGAGGTTCTCCTTGCAATATTGCCAGGATCCAGGCTTCACATTCCAGATTCCAGATTCCAAATTGCAAATTCTCTCTTGTGCACGAACGAGGTTCAAGCTCTAGATTGAGTGGACAGTGACGAGGATAATGCAAGACCTCTGGCAACTGGTCGGAGTCGGCAACAGGTCGGAGTCGGCAACTGGCTTGAGTTGGCAACTTGCTTGGGGGCTTCTCGGTGCTGAACGTAATGGAAGAGTTTGGAATCTGGAATCTTGAATTTGGAATCTGGAATTAGAAGGCAAGAACTCTGTGATCACAGACCTGAAGCTATTCAAGCTAACAAGCGGAACCCGCATTTGGACATCAGACATCGGACCAATCACCACACATCATTCGCTATCAGGTCTTCATAAGTGTCGCGCCGGCGAATCAGGTCGGCGCTGCCATCAGCGCGAATCATCACGGCCGCAGGCAGCGGCCGGCCGTTATAAGGAAACATCTGTGCCAGCGAGTAAGCGCCGCAGTTGAGCAGCGCCACCACTTCGCCGGGCTGCACGTTCCTGGGAAGTTTTCGATAATCAGGCAAACGACCCTCGCGCTCAATATCAAAATAGACGTCGCCCGAATCACAAAGTGGTCCGGCAACTTTGTAATCCTGTTCGTGAGGTTCTCCGGCGCGGCTCGCAGAAATCAGATGGTAGTACCACTTGTAATTGTTCATCGACAGCATGATGTTGTAGCCCGCATCGGTCAGCAGCCATACGTCACCTGTTTCCGGACGCCGTTTCATATTCAGCACTTTCGACAAAACCAGACCCGCATCCGCGATCACGCTGCGGCCCGGCTCCAACAGAATCGTGGTTTGTTCCAGCAGATGTTCGGCGCCGGCGGCGCGCGCCGATTCACGCGCGACTCGCAATGCTTCAGCCAAAACAACCGCCGGTTCGAGATCCGCTCCCAGCATGTCGCGTTCATGTTCCGGCAATTGATCCGCCTGCGATCGATCGCGCAAGTAATTCACCGGAATGCCGCCACCGAGGTTAATGTGCTCGAGCCGGTGACCTGTCTCGCGGTGAATGGTCACCAGGTGTTCCCACATGCTGCGAAACGCTTCCGCGAAAGGCTCAACGTCCGGGGTTTGCGAGCCCACGTGAATGTGTATGCCACAGATATGAATTAGATCGGGATTTTTCAAGCCGCGGCGAAAGGCGTCCAGGACTTCAGAAGAAGAAATGCCAAACTTTGAAGTTAGTAAAGCTGTTTGTAATCCCAGATGCGAGCGCGTGCCGATTTCCGGGACCAGGCGCAGAGCGATGCGCGCAGGCTTAGTAACTCCGGTTTCAGCTGCTACACGCCGCCCGGCTTCCTCAACCAACCCGATCTCGTAAATGGAATCTACGTTGATGGCGTAAATTCCAGCGCGCACCGCGTCGTCAAGCTCGCCCGCGCTCTTGCTCGTGCCGTTAAAAATAATTTGATTGGGTTGAAAACCGATCCGCAGAGCTTTGAAAAGCTCGCCGCCGCTGTTGACCTCAACGTCGATGCCCGAATCCAGCACGGTCTTCAACACCGCCATATTGGAATTTGCCTTCGACGCATAAAAGAAACGGATCGGGTGATCCACTGATTCGGCCGCGCGCTCTAATCGATCAATGTTCGATTTAATCCGCGGCTCGGAAAAGACAAAAAGAGGCGAGTCGTACTCATTTATGAGCTTGAGAGCGTCGGCGCCGTTGATGTTGAGATGGCCGTTACGCACTTCGAGGTAATCGGAAATCGTCCACGCCGGACTTGCAGACATTGTTGTTGATGACATCGTTGCCAATCGAAAAAAACTGCTGCTTACGAATTCGAGTGAAGATAGACTGCGACCGCCAACGCGTCAAGCATCTTGCCTAATTAGAGTCACGGGAGAAGAATTTGCCGCGGATTCACGCGGATAAACGCAGATCAGACAAGAAGAAGTAAGGTGACAAGCAACTTGAACCAGGTCTTAATCTGTTTCTGGTCTGATCTGCGTTTATCCGCGTGAATCCGCGGCCAAACTTCTTAGTTTTCGCAGCACCTCACGAATCTGCTTGTAATGCCGCAGTTCGTGATAGCCGACAAACGAAAC
>DASQPM010000250.1:0-13799 GCA_035643935.1 Pyrinomonadaceae bacterium
AGCAATCAGGCAGCCGACTTTCTTTCTGCAAAATCTGTTCGCGCGTTTCAGTTCCAATCACGCTTTGAAAATCACGGACCATCAAAGGGTATGGATGAGGACCAAGAGCGCTGCCAAGTAAATAGTAAGTGTCCGCTACATTCGTCACCCAGTCGCGCAAGGCTTCATTAATCGCGTCTTTCAGCGTGCGCGATCCGGCATCAACTTCGCGCACTTCGGCGCCGAGCAGTTGCATGCGGAAAACATTCAGCTCCTGCCGCCGCATATCTTCGCTGCCCATGTAAATGACGCAGTCAAGTCCAAACAACGCGCAGACGGTTGCGACCGCGACGCCGTGCTGACCGGCGCCCGTCTCGGCAATAATTCTTTTCTTACCCATGCGGCGCGCCAGCAGAACCTGGCCCAGCGCGTTGTTTATTTTGTGCGAACCGGTGTGTGAAAGGTCTTCGCGCTTGAGATAAATGCGCGCCCCACCGGCGAATTCCGTAAGCCGGGCGGCATGAAACAATGGCGTCGGGCGGCCTGAGTAATCACGTAACAGCGATTCGAATTCTGCTTTGAAGCCGGAGTCCGCGCGCGTCGATAGGTACGCCGCAGTCAATTCATCGAGCGGCGCCATCAGTGTCTCAGGAACAAAGCGTCCGCCGTACGGGCCCCAATGTCCGCCTGCATCGGGTTCGTTGTTGTTCATCGAAGCCAACCCCATCGTTCTGTCGTCGCGATGGCTTTGCACGAAAGTGCCTAATTGCTCAAAACCGGAGCGACGCCGATTGCGGCTTGCCGCCGAACAGTGCGGAATGCCTATGGCTTTCCGCTAAGTTTCCCTTAATGACTTTTTCCTGAGGCTCAGCCTCAGGAAAAGAGCTGAGAGATCGCTTCCGGAAAGGCCAAGCCTTTCCGCACTGTGCGGCGGCAAGCCGCACCTAATCGTTTTCTTCCCGCAAAGCCACCTCGTGTTTGTGCGCGCGGATCGCCTTGATAAACGCGCGTACTCGCGCGATGTCTTTCCGTCCAGGCGAACCTTCCAAACTACTGCATGCGTCTACTCCGTAGGGCTGAACGCTTGCCACGGCCTCGGCGACGTTTTCTGGTCCCAACCCGCCTGCCAGAATTAGTTTCGGCACTAGTTCCCCGGTTCGGCGCGCCAGCGACCAGTCAAACACTTTGCCCGTACCGCCCCGCGCATGAACATCAAAACTATCGAGCAAGACCGCTTGTGTTTTGTATTCCGCCGCGCTTTCCGGTTTGAATCCTTCATCGGCACGCAGTGCCTTGATAACAAATCTTCCGCTTAGCTCGCGACAGTAAGATGGCGACTCATCGCCATGCAATTGCACCGCAGTCACTCCTGCCGCATCAGCCAGGCGCGCGACTTCCTGTGGTTCGCCAGCATTAACAAAAACACCGACACTTAGAATCGTGCCAGGAAGGTGTTCAATAATTTTGCGTGCAGCGTCCGGCCCAATATAACGCGGACTGCCGGAATAGAAATTAAATCCGAGCAGGTCTGCACCTGCATCGGCGCACGCCAATGCGTCCTCCAAATTAGTAATGCCGCAAATCTTTATCGTCGTCATCTCACTTGTTAGTTTGATGTTCGCGTGACTTTGTACTGGGACCGCGGGCGTCCCGCCCGCAACGTCTCGGCGGCACACAGCTTACGAGAATTCTATTTCGCGCTTCGCGCTCATTGCGGGCGGGACGCCCGCGGTCCCAGTGACTAAGTTTTCCCAATGAGCTGCCTTAATGCTTTCCCGGGGTCAGCAGCTGTCATCAGCGCTTCGCCGATCAGGAAACCCTGGAAACCTGCAGCACGCAACCGTTGCAGGTCAGCATTCTCACGCAGGCCGCTTTCGCTAATCAGAATCGCATCCACCGGGGCTGCTGCTAAACACTCTGCTGACATGTCGAGTGAAACCATGAACGTTCGCAGGTCACGATTATTAACGCCAATCAATTTTGCTCCACAAGCTACTGCCCGCTGCATTTCGTTGACCCTGTGCACTTCGACCAGCGCGTCCATTTGCAACTCGTCTTCCGTGAGGCGGCGCAACGACGCAAGTTGCTCGTCATTCAGCGCAGCAACAATCAACAACAGTGCATCTGCGCCGGCTGCTGCCGTTTCAAATACCAGGTATTCGTCGACGATGAAATCTTTACGCAGTACAGGAATCGAGACGGCAGCTTTAACAGCTTTCAAATCCTCAAGCGAGCCGCGAAAGTAATCTTCCTCAGTCAACACCGAGATAGCGGCGGCGCCATTCTGTTCGAAGGTGCGCGCGATTTCCGCCGCGTCAGCGTCCTGCCGAATATCACCTTGCGATGGCGACGCCCGCTTGAACTCTGCAATCACCGCGAGCTCGCTCTCTTGAGAACTGATTGCTGCGCGCAATGCGAACGGCTTCGCATCCTGCCGCACCGCGCGCGCCCGCTCCGTCAATTCGGAAAGAGGTACAGCGTCCTTTGCGCGCTGAATTTGCTCTCGCTTGCGTCGGATAATCGCATCGAGGAAATTCATGGCTACTGTCATTTGTTTGTAGCTCTGATTAGCTCGTCTAATCGGGATTGCGCCGCGCCGCTATCAATGCTTTCTTCGGCCAACCGTTTTGCCACTCTAAAATCTTCGGCAGCACCACCGACAACCAGTGCCGCCGCTGCATTAATGACTACCAAATCACGCGCTTCATCCCGGCGCTCGCCGGAAAATATTGCGCTAATGATCGCAGCACTGTTCTCGGCGTCATTGTCACGAACGTTTTCCAGCGTGGCTGGCTTCAAACCAAAATCCTCCGGTGTGATTTCAAAGCTTCGCACCTCTCCCTTCAGTGTTTCGGCAACCAGCGTTTTTCCGCTCAAAGTAACTTCATCAAGTCCATCGGAACCATGGACCACCCATGCGCGCTCGGTACCAAGCGCTGCCAACGTGTGTGCCAGCGGCTCGACCAGGGCCGGATGCCATACACCAATTATCTGGCACGGCGCTCCGGCGGGATTCGTTAGCGGCCCGAGCAGGTTGAAGGTGGTGTGAACTCCCAACTCGCGTCGCACGCCGGCAACACGCGCGGTGGCTCCGTGATAGAGCGGCGCAAACATGAAACAGATGCCTATCTCGTTAAGACACTTTTCCGAAATATGCGCCGACGCCTCCACCTTCACGCCAAGTTTCGACAAGACGTCGGCACTTCCCGATCGACTCGTAGCTGCACGGCTTCCGTGCTTTGCAACCGGCAATCCAGCGCCGGCAATTACGAAAGCCGCCGCGGTTGACACATTGAAAGTTTTGACGGCACTCGAACCGCTGCCGGCAGTATCGATGAAAATTTTGTGACGAGACACTATCTTGGTGGAGCGTTCGCGCATCGCCGAAGCCATTCCTGCGAGCTCTTCAACTGTTTCACCCTTGACCGCTAAGGCCACAAGCACAGCCGCGATCTGAGCATCAGTTGCTTCTCCGTCAAGCAGCGCGCCGAGCAATTGACCCGCTTCGCTGCGTTGCAAGTTTTCGCCGCGCATCAATCGCAGCAATAGCGTTCGCAGGCTCGAGTACTGCTGCGGCTCGTCGCGGCGTCCCGGAGTTGGCAGCAACCATGCAGGCCTGGTTGTTCTTGTAGTAGTGTGGTCCATTAATCTTCTATGACGCGCATCCCTGGCCTGGTTGCAGTCGAGTATGCGGGGCGGAATCGCTCAAGAAACAACAGCTCATGGTCGGGAAGGGTGGTTTACCCCCGCTGGTTGAATGCCACTCAATCCAAGCGGGGGCAAGCCGCCCTTCCCCACCCTGAGCTTCTTTTTCTTGAATCATTTTCTGTTTGCCTGTGCTGATGTCATTTCTGACTCAGCATCATAAGTTAAGAAAATTATTGAGCAGTCGCTTCCCTTCCGTCGTCAGGATTGACTCCGGGTGAAACTGCACTCCTTCAACTTTCAATTCGCGGTGGCGGACCCCCATGATGACGCCCTCCGCGGTGACGGCCGAGACTTCTAAACATTCGGGCAGCGAATCCGGATCGATCACGAGCGAATGGTAGCGGCCCGCGCTAAAAGGGCTTCCGACGCCCGCAAAAATCGTGCGTCCATCGTTTGAAACTTCTGACGCTTTGCCATGTACGCAGCTTCCAGCTCGTACCACGCGACCGCCAAAATGCTGGCCGATGGCCTGATGGCCCAGGCACACACCTAGTATGGGAAGCGTGCCCGCAAAGTTTTCAATGACTTCCAGTGTCAGCCCAGCGTCATCGGGAACACCCGGTCCCGGCGAAATAACGATTCTGTCCGGTCTCAATTTTGTTGCAACTTCTTCGACCGACAGTTGATCATTGCGGCGCACAATCACCTCGGCTCCAAGCTCGCCAAGGTATTGCACGAGGTTGTAAGTAAATGAGTCGTAGTTATCGATAACGAGGATCATTACATTCGCTCGAGAAGCTAAGAGTCCAATCTTTAGATTGCTTCGAAGGCAACCTGAAGGTTGGACTCGGAACTACTTCCGCTCTTTTCCGCGATCTCAATAGCGCGAAAGAGCGCGCGTGCTTTGTTTACGGTCTCTTCATATTCGAGTTCAGGAATTGAATCGGCCACAATGCCGGCGCCGGCTTGCACTGAAGCCACACCTTCTCGGTCCAATACCAGTGTCCGAATGGCGATGCAAGAATCAAGATTGCCGGCATAGTCCGCGTAAAGAATCGCGCCCGAATAAACGCCCCGCGGCGCTGGTTCAAGTTGCTGGATGAGTTCCATCGCCCGCACCTTCGGAGCGCCGGTCACCGTCCCGGCAGGAAAACAGGCGGCCAACGCATCAAAACGATCGAGGCCATCACGCAGTTGCGCGCTCAGCCTGCTGACCAGATGCTGCACATGTGAATAACGCTCGATGGTCATTAGGCATTCCACTTTCACCGAGCCATAGTCGGCGACCCGACCAAGATCGTTGCGGCCGAGATCGACCAACATAACGTGCTCGGCAACTTCCTTCTCATCTGCGCGCAATTCGTTTCCCAAACGAGCATCTTCTGCCTCAGTATCTCCGCGAGGCCGCGTACCCGCTATCGGACGATAATCCAGTTGGCGTCCGCGGCAACGGACCAGCATCTCTGGTGAAGCTCCCAGGATTGCTTCTTCACCCAGGCGCAAGAAAAACATATATGGAGACGGATTAGTTGCGCGCAGTGCCCGGTAGATCGCCAGCGCTTGCGCGCTAGTTTTTCTTTTGAAGCATTGGGAGATAACTACCTGATAGCAATCGCCGGCGACGATGTGTTCTTTGATTGTTCTGACCGCGCCTTCAAAGGACTCGCGGTCCCAGTTGGAAATAACAGCCGGTCCATCGTTAGTGCGTTTCACCTTAGCGCTTGTGTTCGGGATCTTTTCCTCGGGCATAACTTTCTTCAAGGCGGTTTCAAAGTGCACGGTGCTCTTGATAGCCTGCTCGTAAAGCTCTTTCAAAAGAGAGCGATCGGCTCCGGCTTCTTCAGTAAATACGATCGAAACAATTTGCGTCGTTTCGCTGCCCCGTTCCATCGCCACAACTGTTTTGAAAAACATCCACACTGCATCGTCGCCTACAGTATCGGTTTTGCTTTCAAAAGCAGATTCAAACCATTGCGTAGCCTGGAAACCCAGATAGCCAATGGCTCCGCCGGCTAGAGGTAACAGACCGTCGACCGGCGAAAGTGTTCTCGTGCGAAAGTATTCTGAAATAAACTCGGGAGCTGATACCTGCAAAGTCTCGAAGGCGCCGGCCCTTTCGATGATTGTTTGCGTTCCTCGCCCGCGCACGATCATCTCCGGCGCAATGCCGATGAACGAATGACGCGCGAGACTCTCGCCACCTTCTATCGACTCAAACAGAAACGAATAGGTGGCGCTAGCACTCAAGCGCTCGAAGGCCTCAACCGGTTGTTGAAAATCACTCACGACTGTCCGCACAACCGGAACAACGTTGCCCAAAGCCGCGGCTCGTTCAAATTCTTCAAAGGATGATGGAGTGACACCTGTCATAGCGTCTCAAATTACTATGTGATTTACCTGCGCTAATTCAAGTTGGAAGTACACTAGAACGCTGTTGTCGCTTCGCCCCAGAAGGGCAAGATGTTTATAGCCTGGCGTCCTTATCATTACTTCGAAGCTCCTTAGGAGCGCAATTGCCTTTGGCGATTCGACAAAGGTTCCGCTGCCAGGTTTCGCTCCTAGCGGAGCGAGATCTTTGGGGGTGCCTCTCGTACCTATAAACATCTCGCTCCGCTGGAGCGAAAAACTGGCAAACAAAAAAACCCGCCGCCAAACTTGGCAGCGGGTTCCTGGAATAGCCGATGTGGCTTTTATTATTGCCTACATCTCACACCAAACAACACAGCCGCCACTTTTGACGCCCCACCAGCACCAGGCGGCGTTGATTGTGCAAATATTGTAATTGGTCTTTTTCATTTATCTGAACTCTCCCCACTCAGGAGTCAACTTTATACGCGCTCGACCAGACCCTTGTCAATCGAGTGACTGTGTCAGCTTCGCTGCAAACGTCCGATAAACTTTAAGAAGCTCTGCATAAGGCCGTGAACAGTTTGTATTGAGCCCGCGAAGCGCGGCGTCAGCATAAAGCCTGGGGTGGAGCGGAGCGGAACCCCAGGATTGTTCAAGTAAAAAAAGAGCCCGCGAAGTGGGCGACAGCTGTTTATGATAGGTAAATCGCAGCGTTTGCACTATCGCACGCTTCGCGCGCTCGGTGTTTTTAACTATCGTCGTCCTGGGGTTCCGCTCCGCTCCACCCCAGGGGCGGGGTCCCCAGCCGAGCATCTCGGCTGGGGTGCTAGACTTTATGCTTCCACCCGCTGCGCGGGTTTGGAAACGCCAGTCCTATTGACTTGTTCAGACCTTCGTTTAGTTTGTCGCTTACGATAAGCTAAAGCTGATCGGACATCGAACTTACCCAGACTTCTAGTTCACAGCACTCTTGCTCGTACTAACATTTCCTGTTGGAAAGCCGCGTTTCTTCATTAGCGCTTCGATTCGCGCGTCGCGCCCGCGAAAGGCGCGATAGCCTTCGGCCGGATCGATGGTGTTGCCTACCGAGAAAATATATTTGCGCAAGCGCGCAGCTACCTTTTGATCGTATGGACCACCTCCCTCGACAAACGCCTGATAAGCGTCTGCCGTCAGCACGTCCGCCCATAGATAACTGTAATAGCCTGCCGAATAGGCGTCGCTCGAGAAGATGTGCATGAAATGCGGCAGCCGGTGACGCATTACGATTTCATGCGGCATGCCAAGTTCCGCCAAAGTTTCCTTTTCAAAAGCGTCAGGATCAATCTTCTTGTCGCCCGCCAGATGCACTTTCATGTCGACCAGAGCGCTCGCCAGGTACTCAACCGTAATGAAACCCTGATTGAAGGTTGACGACCTTTTGATGCGATCGACGAGTTCCTGCGGAATTGGTTTGCCCGTCTGATAGTGCACTGCAAATCGGTTGAGCACTTCCGGAGTTGACAGCCAATGCTCCAAAAGCTGCGACGGAAACTCAACGTAGTCGCGCGCAACGGCAGTTCCCGACAGCGTCGGATAGGTCACGTTCGAATTGAGGCCGTGCAGCGCATGACCAAACTCATGAAACATCGTGGTCGCATCGTCCCAGGAAATAAGCAACGGCTCGCCCGGTTTGCCCTTCACGAAGTTGGCGTTGTTGGAAACGATGGTCGTCACTTCGCCATTAATTTTTTCCTGACTGCGAT
This sequence comes from Pyrinomonadaceae bacterium, assembly GCA_035643935.1. Taxonomy (GTDB): domain Bacteria; phylum Acidobacteriota; class Blastocatellia; order Pyrinomonadales; family Pyrinomonadaceae; genus PSRF01. The sequence continues at coordinate 7,722 of DASQPM010000250.1, forward strand.
ATGCGTTCATCCAGGCGCCAGAGCGCTTTCCGGCGCGCGCGTATGGATCAAAGTACCAAAGCCCAATATGTTTCTTCGTGGTCTTATCAGTAACTTCCCAAACACGAATGTCCGGATGCGCAACCGGCACGTTTGTAACCGGCGTGAAGTTGAAGTTGAACAGTTGGCCCGCCACCCAAAAAATCCCTTCGCGCAGTTTCTCGAGTTGCAGATAAGGCTTCACTTCATTCTGATCGAGATCGTATTTTTGCTTGCGAACCTTCTCGGCGTAGTAGCGATAATCCCACGGTTCGATTTTGATGCCCGCGCCGTCCTTGTCGGCCAGGGCCTGCATGTCCGCGACTTCTTCGTGGACCCGCGCGACCGCCGGTTTCCAAACTGCCTCCATCAACTCCATCGCCCGCTCGGGCGTTTTCGCCATTGAGTTCTCGACGCGCCAATGCGCATGCGTCGGGTAACCCAGCAACTTCGCACGTTCCGCGCGCAACGCCAGTATCCGGGTGATGATGGCGTTGTTGTCATGCTCGTCGCCGTTGTCGCCGCGATTGACGAACATGCGCCAGGCCTTCTCGCGCAAGTCACGACGGTCCGAATAAGTCAGAAACGGATCGACGGAAGAACGCGTGTTCTGGATCAGCCATCCTTTTTGCTTCTTTGTCACAGCAGCGGCCGCGGCGCCATCCCGTACCGATTGTGGCAGGCCGGCCAGTTCCGCATCATCCTTCAGCAGGATGTATTGATCGTTCTCTTCTGCCAGTACGTTTTGACTGAAGTGCGTAAACAGTCCCGCCAACTCCTGGTTGATCTGCGACAGTCGCGCTTTTGCTTCAGTTCCAAGCTTCGCGCCCGAGCGAACAAAGTTGGTGTAATAAAGCCAGGTGAGTCGCTGCTGCTCCGCAGCCAGTTTCTTTTTAGCTGGTGAATTGTAAACAGCCTCAATACGTTTGAAGAGTGCTTCATTCTGCGTAATTTGATCGTTAAAGGCAGCCAGCTTTGGCGCCATCTCTCGCTGCACCGCTTGAAACTCCGGCGAAGCCATCGTGCCAGCCCACACGCCATAGACAGTAGTGACGCGATCGAGTGTGCGGCCGGTACGCTCCAACTCTGCAATTGTGTTTTCGAAACTGGGCGCCGCGGAGTTTTTCGCAATCTTTTCAACCTCGGCGAGGTTTTCAGCCATTGCGGTCTCGAGTGCAGGTTTGAAAGACGCGATCTGTACGTGATCAAACGGTGGCACGCCGCCGTAAGGTCCGGACCAGTTGGCGAGTAGGGGGTTAGCGTTCGCGGGAGCCGGTGACTGGGCGTCAGCGGATTGAATGCTTAACGCGTCCATGTTTTTTTCAATTACCCTGCCGAGCACAAGCAGGCCGATCAAAAGTGTTAGGAGAGGCAGCACGCGGCTGCGGGCTATCAGGTCGCGCATATGCACCGTCTTTCTATGAATGAGATTCGCCGCTAATATTTCGCTGAGGGAGACCAAAGGAGCGCCAAGTATAGAATCGCTGGATAAGAGTTGTACAGCCGACGACGGCAAATCGTATAGCGGAGCTATTCTGGCTTATCTTCCGTATCCCATTTACGATTGCGGGGCATGAAACAATTTGGCCGCTTCATCTTCATTGGCGTAGCGCTATTCATAATCCTGTTTGTTGTGCTCTGGAACTACTGTCCGACGTCCGGTCTGGCCTTGACCAAACAGCGGCGCGAACTTAATCAACTAAAAAACCGAACCGCACTGCCGAGTGAATCTGGTTTCGATAGCCGGGTGATGCTTCAGGCGCTTTTGCAGCCCGGCGACGACCGCTCACGCTGGTCAATGTCACGCGCGGCCCGCATTGAAGGCTACGCTGTTTCGATTGCTTCAGGACCGCATGAAGCGGCCAACTGTTATTGCCGTCCCGATATCCACATAATGCTTGCGCCTCGACCAGACGCGCCGCCGCGCGAACAGATTGTCATGGAAGTGACGCCTCGAATTAAAGCAACCAACCAAACACAATCACCACCGCCTTTTGCGGCGCCATCTTCAGAAGCGAGCACGCCCGGCGTGGTCCCCCTCCAGGATTGGTCTGTAGAAAGATTGAAGCGAGTAATTGGCCGTCGGGTTCGTTTTGAAGGCTGGCTCTTCTTTGATTCTCCCCACGCTGCCGAGTCTGAAAACACAGCGGTGGGAAGGGCAAACAACTGGCGCGCGAGCGCCTGGGAACTTCACCCTATCACGAAGATCGAAATATTGAAGTAACCCGTGAGGTCACTCACTCATCACTGATGCTCGCTACGATTATCTCTATAACCTGGCCCACGGAGCACGCGGCCGGCCAGTGCCGGCGTACGCTGGCCGCTATCGACTTCGATCTGTCCGTTGACGATTACATAGTTAATCCCAATTGGATACTGATTGGGGTCCTCGAAAGTCGCGCGATCGATGACTGTCTTGGGATCAAAAATCGTGATGTCGGCGAAATAACCTTCGCGAAGCAAGCCACGCTGCTGCAAACCGACGTTAGCTGCCGGCAATCCGGTCATCTTATGAATCGCGAATTCCAACGGCATCAAATGCTCGTCGCGCACGTAGCGACCGAGAACTCGCGGGTAAGTTCCCCATCCGCGCGGATGCGATTTTGATCCAGCCAGCGGGCCGTCGGTAGCCCGCGCGCCATTATCGGTACAGATGCTAACGAAGGAAGACTTCAGCGCGGCCTTCATATCGCTTTCGCTCATCATGAAAAAGATCGCGCCGGTCTGCCCATGATCAGCAATGATAAAGTCCAGTAACGCGTCGAGCGGTTCTTTCTTTTGCTCGGTCGCGATCTCCGACAGGCGTTTGCCTTGCCAGCGCTCCAGGTCGCGATTTACAACCGACGCGATCAAAATCCCACTTGGCCCACCGCTACCCAGATAAATGTTTTCCCAATCTCTTGAATCCGCAGCGATTTCTCTAATCAGCCGCGCGCGAGTTTGCTTATCATGTAAGCGGGCAATCATTCGATCGGTGCCACCTTCAAGCGCCCACGGAGGCAGACAAGCGCTTAACGACGTACTGCCTGCCACATAGGGATAGACATCCGCGGTGATCTTTAAGCCTCGTCGTCGCGCTGCTTCGATCCGGCGCAGCATTTCCGGCATGCGTCCCCAGTTCTGCTTGTAAGCGGTCTTAAAGTGCCAGATTTCCACCGGAATGCTGGCGCGTCTGGCAATCTCGAAGACCTCTTTCATTGAATCGTCAATCGAATTAGCTTCACTGCGTTGGTGCGTGATGTAAATGCCGCCGTATTGATGGGCAACTTTCGCAAGTGCCACAATCTCGTCGGTCGTCGCGAAGCGGGCCGGCACGTATTGAAGCGAAGTAGAAACCCCTAAAGCGCCCTCCTTCATCGCCTCGGCGACCAGCTTCTTCATTTGTTCCAGTTCGGCAGGCGTGGGCGGACGATCGTCATAGCCAATCACGTATTCGCGCACCTGCGTCGCTCCCACAAACGTGCCCAGATTCACACCGGAACCCTGCTTCGCGAGTCGCTTAAAATATCCATCCAGCGTTCGCCAGTCGACAGTCAGGTTGAAGCGACGATTGAAGTCTTCCTGCTCCTTGAGAATGCGATCATTGAGCGGCGCAATTGATTCGCCTTCGCCGGTAATTTCAGTTGTCACACCCATCATTACTTTACTCATGGCCCGTGGATCGATAAGCAGGAACTGCTCTGATTGTCCAAGCATGTCGATGAAGCCAGGCGCGACAACGTGCCCGCGCGCATCGATGGTGCGTTTCGCTTGCGCCCCACGCAGATTTCCTATGCTCGCTACCCGATCACCTTTGATCGCGACGTCGGCACTGAAGGCGGAACGGCCAGTGCCGTCCACTACTCGACCGTTCCGGATGATGATGTCGTACTCAGGCGGCGCGGCCTTGCTTGCGAATGGGAGCGACGACGTCAGCAGCACGATCGCCAAAGTTAATAGGAGTGAAATTCTTCGAGTCATGATCTCACCAGCGAAGCTGAAATTTGCGGGACGGGGAATCCTAGTCATTCATTGCTGATGTGTCCAGCGTTAGGTTGATCTTCAGAACGATCTTTTTTGTCTTCAGAACTTAACTGTATTGTAAGATAAGCGTCCTGCGGCCTTTTTGTTCTCGGCTGAAAGCACTCAATGAAATTAATTTTTATTCATGGCGCGCCGGCCGTCGGAAAGCTGACAGTGGCGCGCGAACTTTCCCGGCTTACCGGCTTTCCATTGTTTCACAATCATCTGACTGTCGATTTGGTCAGTTCCCTTTTTGCTTTCGGCACTCCGGCTTTTGTTAGCTTGCGAGAACAGATTTGGCTCGCTGCTTTTGCAGAGACGGCGCGAAGTGATCTCTCGCTGATCTTCACTTTCAATCCAGAGCGCACAGTCAATCAAGAATTTATTCAGAAGACGATTGATACGGTCGAAGCGGCGGGAGGTCTGGTCGTTTTTGTCGAGTTGACTTGTTCTGAAGGTGAACTTGAGAAACGGATGGAGCAACCCTCACGGAAAGAGTTTGGCAAGTTGGCTTCCGTCGATCAGTATCGCTCACTAAAAAGCGAAGGCGCCTTTGAGTTTCCAAAATTGCCAGCCGGCCTATCATTCGATACAACAAATCAATCGCCTGCGGCTGCCGCAAACCTTATCAGCAATCATCTCGCATCGTTATAGCAGCCGCTCAAAGAGTTGCGGCTCACGCGCCTTCCCCGGTAAAGCAAACTGCTAGTTTGCGTTGGTGGAAGGCTCTCAATTTGAGCGCTAACCCCACCAACGCAAACTAACAGTTTGCTTTACACCAGACGGCGGCAGAGCCGCCGAGTTTTAGAACAGAAACCTCACAGCCAACTGCACCTGGCGCGGATCGCCTACGCCCTGCCTTAGAAAACCGTTGAAGTCAAAGAGGCTGGGTGCGGTCAGAGACTTTTGGTTACCGGGGCCGATTAACGAGTTGATGTAGTTCTTGTTGTTGAAAGTATTGAACATTTCTATCGTCGGAATCAGCTCATACCGCTCTCCAAATTTGAATGGTCGCGCCAAACGCCAATCGAACGAAAAGTAATTATTGTCTTTGCGGAGCGTATTCCGATTGGTTGCCGTCTGCGGCGCGGGCGTGGCCGGCTGCGCCGAGCGCGCCTGAATGCGCGGAGTGAACTCAAAACTCCAGGGCAGCTCTGAGTACATGAAAAAGTTAAACTTGTGCCGGATGTCGCGGTCTGACAGCGCGTAATCGAATTTCAGATTGTTAATGTCAAACGCGCGGTCGACAAACGGGTCGCGTTCGTTCGAATCGTCGTCCTTGTCTTTAGAAAAAACATAGTTCCATTCGAACTGGTATCTGTGGCTAAGGCGTTTGCGCATGCCAACCGTGAACCCGTTATACAGTGATTTGCCAACGGCACTTGCAACAAACACCTGGCCGAGGTAGTCACCAAAGATCGGGAACCCAGCGGCGTTAAGCTTGCGATTCACATCCAGAAAGCGAGTTAGATGGACGCCTTGCGAGTGCGTAAAGTCAAAATATATTGAGACGTCGCGAGTGATCTCCTGTTCAAACTGCGCGTTGGCCGTATAAATGCGCGGATTCGCATAGTCGCGGCTGAACACGCGCACGCCGCTAAAACAAGGGAATGGATTGTTAAATGGACCAGCAGCACCAAAGTTATTAATTGTGTTGCAGGAACTTGCAGCTGGTGTGACGAGCCCCGGCCAGGTTGGAGCGGGAACACCAAACGAGATTAGCTGAGAACTTACAAAGATCGTCTGTTGCTGAACGCCATTCGTCGTAATCGAGCCGACTTGCGACAGCATGTTTTGACGAGCATAGAAAATTCCGTAGCTCGCTCGCAGGACGGATTTGCCTTGCTTGGATATGTCCCAGGCGAGGCCAACACGCGGCTGAATTTCTTTTTTCGGGCTGTGCAATGTTCCGTCGGAAGGAAAGCGCGGATCATTCAAAAAGATTCCGTAAGCAGTCTGCGACGGCGGAACGGTTACCTTAGGAAAGATCTGAGCTTCCCAGCGCAAGCCGTAATTCAAGGACAAGTTTGGTCTAACCTGCCAGCGGTCCTGTGCGAA
>DASQPM010000251.1:0-2518 GCA_035643935.1 Pyrinomonadaceae bacterium
TTCGATACCCGCGAAGGTAACGATCGCGTTGTTTGGCACGGTCACGGCCATCTTCGCGTCGTTGGTAACGATCTCAGCTTTGGCAAATGAACCGGGTCGTAGTCCGCCATCGTTTTGGACGTCTGCTTCGACCATCAGCATGCGGTTTTGCTGAGTTATCACTGGGCTGAGACGTCTGATTTGGCCCAGGTAAATCTTGCCGTCACCTTCGATGCTGACGCGTACGTTTTGTCCAAAGCGGACCGTGCCGGCATCGCGCTCAGAAACTTCTGCCTGCAACCGCAGCGGATTCATGCGAACAATGTCCACCACCGGCGCACCAGCCGCAAGGTATTCACCAACGCTGGCGCGCTTCTGCTGCACGATGCCGTCCAGCGGCGCATAGACCGCCGTGTCCGCAAGTTGCTGGCGCGCTAGCGCCAGTTCAGAGCGACGCTGCGCCACAAGGGCCTGGCGGTTGCGAATCTCCTCGATCGCATCCTGATAGCGGCTCACCGCAACCTTGTAGGTAGCATCAACTGAATCAAACTCTGAACGCGCGACAATCCCCTGCTGGACAAGCTTTGCAGCGCGGTCGCGACTGACCTTTGCCTCGTCCAACACTGCGCGAGCTTGCCTGACGGTACCAGTTTGTTCAGGATTGACAGCATCGTCTCTCCCGTCAGGTGACAGCCCCACGCGCGCGCGCGCCTGGGCAAGTGCCGCTTCCGCTTGCTGCACGCGCAGCTTGTAGTCGTTTGGCTCAACCTGCGCCACCATCTGTCCGCGCCGCACAACGCTGCCGAGATCGACTGAGATAGTACCGAGCCGGCCGGCCACTTTTGCGCTCGCGGTGGATTTGTCATACGCCGCGAGTGTGCCGTTCGCAGTCACCGTTTCGCCAAAAGGCATCTCTTCAACGCGCGCGGTTTTCACCTGACGCGGATCTTTGTTGTCGCCAGGCTTGTTTTGGCTGGCGCCGCTTTGGTAGCCGCTCTTGCAACCGCCCGCTAGCAGCAGCGTGAAGATTACCGGTCCAATTGAACGGCGAAATTTCCGCCGAAAGGGGCAGGGGGTTTCTGGTGACGATTGCATTGGAACGCAATCTTAACCCAGTCGGTGGAGAGTGGCGAATTGGCAGTGGCTACGGAAAACGCGAGGCTTGCGGCACTTCGGTGGTAACCGGCGACTCAAGCCTCGCGCTGAAGATTAGAAACTCTTTCTGAAGAGGTACGACATCTTGATAAAGAAGACGCGCCCGTTGCGACGGAAGCCGGGCTCGAGTAGGCCCGAGAAACGGTTAAAGCCGTTGCGACTCAAATCATCGTTGTAGCCGACGTAAAGAGCGGTTCCGGGGTTCGGCGTATAGCCCAGGAGAAACTGTGCTTTCACACTCGATCCGAGCGTCTCATAATCGACACGTCCGCGCGCGAAAAGGAACCGCGAGAACTGATACGTCGATCGCAACGAAGCGATGTTTTCATCGAAAGCGACGCGGCCAGTGTCATAACGCGTGAGCCTTTCCTTGGTGAAACTAAGCGTCGCATTTAAGGCGCTGGTCGGCTGATAAGTTACGCCACCATCGAAGTGGAAAAAATCACCGGGTCCGGGATCGAGGGGCGCATTGCAAACTGGTGGGGGGTTCTTTCCACTGCACAGTCCTTTGGCCGCGGCATCTGCGGCGGCAATTGCGGTTGGACTAACGCGTGGGAATTTTGGTCCCCCTCCGAAATCAAAGTCTAGGTTCCCCCAACCACGGCTGGCAAAGAAGTTGAAGTTAACCTTTTTGTTTACGGTGGACCCGCCGAATACGTAAACGCCATGGTTCGAGCTTGACCGCTCATTATCATTACCGGCAAACGTGCAATTGTTATTAGCAACGCAATTGGTGCCCGGCTGGCGCTTTGGTCCAAACTCGCTTTCGAAAACGCGTTCGTATCCTTTGTCTACTCCTGTTCCGAGATAAGTCTGCCGCGGAAAACTGAATTGTATCTGAGTCTCATTGTTGTCATTCTGTGAACGGCCTTGCCAATCGAAGGCCGTATTCATGGCGTCATAAACTCGCCAGGAAATCAGACGCGCCTTCGGCTTCGGCTCTGAGTTGTAGCGGAAAAATCCGTTGTAGACGTTGCTGTTCGGGCGCCGATTGAAGCCCAGGTCGGAAGTGTAGTAGCGCGTGCGCCCGACGCCGGCGAGGTCGTAACCAAAATGACGACCGTCTTTATTGTACTCAACGGCGTAGATGAACCCGTTCTCTTTTCGATCGAGCCTCAGTCCTTCTTCGGGGAAGAAAAATTGATGACGCGAATGCGTTGCCAGCATCTGCCACGCAAAAGTAGTTTGCTTATCAATTCGAAAGCGGCCGTCAAAGCCGCCTAGCTCGTTATAGCGATCGACAAAGCGATCGTAGGTGCCGAGAAAACCAATAAACGAGTCGGATTTACCGAGATCGTGTTTCAAGCGAAGAATGCCCACGCTTGCATTCTTATCCAGCAGTCTGGGATTCGCGGTGGGCCGTTCCTCTTCGCTGAAGTTCCCG
>DASQPM010000252.1:0-7092 GCA_035643935.1 Pyrinomonadaceae bacterium
TCCAATTCTCCAATTGACATCTGTTGCGGATCGCAAATGATGCCACCCTTGGCGCCGCCAAACGGGACGTTGACGACGGCGCATTTCCAAGTCATCCAGGCTGCAAGCGCTCGCACCTCATCGAGATTTACGTCCGGCGAATATCGTATGCCGCCCTTTGCCGGCCCACGTGCAAAGTTATGCTGTACCCGATAACCTTCGAAAACCTGAATCCTGCCGGAATCCATCCTGGTCGGTATGTAAACTTTCAGTTCGCGATTCGGCACGCGCATAACGGCGTACAAATCCGGATCAAGATTGAGCAACTGCGCCGCGCGATCGAATCGGGACATCATCGATTCAAAAGGATTCTGTTCCTTAATCTCGCGAATGTCGTCTACGTAGACTGTGTTTTGCATGCTTACCATGGGCCATCTCCAAAACTTTTCGAAAATACAAATCTGAAGGACGCGGTTTTCTTCGGGTTCAGCAATCAAGTCTCAAGCAGGGTTTTCGGCACCCGGGTTTAGCGCTTCGTTCATAGCGCCACTGCGGTAACCGTTGAGATCGAACGTTACATACTTGAACCCGAGTTCGCGAAAGCGTCGCGCCAGCTCATCTACTACTGTTAGACTCAAGGCCCGTTCCATTTCAGCCCGTGCAATCTCGAGACGGACGAGATTGTCGTGGTGTCTTACACGAAATTCCCTGAAGCCCATGTCGCGAAGAATCTGTTCGCCCCGATCAACTTCCGTCAGGCGGGCAATGGTTACCGGTAGGCCATAAGCGATCCGCGACGACAAACATGGACTCGCGGGCTGATCCCAGGTAGGTAGGCCCGCCTTATTGCTCAACCTGCGCACGTCTTCTTTATTCATGCCTGCTTCAATAAGCGGACTACGAACACCATGCTCGGCCGCGGCAACTCGACCGGGACGATAATCATCGAGGTCGTCACGGGTCGAACCATCAACTATTAAGGCTACTCCTCGCGCGCGAGCCACTTCACTCAACTTAGTGTATAGCTCGTCCTTGCAGAAGTAACAGCGACTTCCGTTGTTGGCCGTGTAGTTGGAATTATCCAACTCGTCTGTTTCGATCACTTCGTGATGAAAGCCAAATTGTCTTGACAGATCTTCAATCGTTTGCCGCTGGGCGGAAGGCAAGCTTGCCGAATCGCCGGTAATGCACAGAGCGTTTTTGCCGAGCTCGCTGGTCGCAACCCACGCCACATAACTACTGTCGACGCCGCCAGAGAAGGCTACAATCGCTGAGCCCATTTCCTGAAAGAGCTGGCGCAGTCGCTGTTCCTTAACCAAGATCGAATCGCCCTCATGGATTTGAAGCGTGGCTTTTTCCTGGTTGCTATCCGTCAGAGGAGTGCTCACTACAGTGCGTTCTCCGTGAAGAGACACGTGCACCAGCAGCATGTCCTTCTTTCTATTTGGTCAATGGGATTACAAAAAATAATGTTATCGCATGCATCAAATCACCGCAACCAGCATCTTAGAGGACGAGCCTGCGTAATTTGGACGCGAACAGTTTTGAAATGTTAAGATGCGGCTCTCCTCAGTTTGTTTTCTTGCCTGGTTGCGAAGTGTTTCATGATCGTTCTGCCAACTACCATAAAGCCTTTAGGGTTCTGCTCAGTGACGCTCACACTGGTTGCCATTTGTGTAGCTTGTGCCCTGGTTCATCCACTCGCAGCTCAGACCGCGGACGCGTTCGGCGATTCGGGCGCCGATCCGGTGAAGTTGTTTGAGCAGGGCCAAAATGCGCACGCTCGCGGCGATCTGGTTAAAGCACTCGAGTACTATGACGAAGCAATCAAAGTGCGACCCGAATTTCCGGAAGCGGAATTTCAACGTGCGAACGCCTTAACCTCATTAGGTCGTTTGAACGAGGCCGAGACAGCTTTGCGGCGTGTCCTTGACCTGCGGAAAAATTGGTCTCTTCCCTATTCTTCACTCGGCGCGCTTTTGGTGCGTCTTAATCGCGAAAAGGAAGCCGAGCCGCTTTTGCGTGAGGCGATCAGATTGGATTCGCAAGACCTATTAGCGATTCAAGCGTTGGCTGGTATCCGTCTCAAAGGCGGCGATGCGAAGGAAGCGTTACAACTCGCCAAGCGCGCGACTGCCGACGCTAACGCCGGCGCCGCGATATGGTTTGTTCGTGCACTCGCTGAACGTGGCAGCGGTGACAACAAGGCGGCGCTCATAAGCTTGAACCACGTGCTCGAACTTGAGCCACAAGATTTTGACGCACTCATAGAACGCGCGGAGATTCGCGTCAGCGAACATGAGTCGGCAGTAGAGGATCTTAAGACCGCCGAGCATGTGGCCAATGGCGACAAGCAGAAGATAGGCCGGCTGGCCGCGGCCTATGAAAATGCGGGCAGACACGACGATGCTGAACGCGTTGCAAAAACTGGAGGCTTGATCGAACCCGTAGGCGCGAAATCCGGAAACCTCATCGGCACCGTCGAGGAGATCAATCTCGCGAACAGCGACGATCCGCTTCAAGCACGCGAGGCGCTGGAAAAACTGCTCAAGAAAAATCCTGAGAACGCGGTGTTGCTCGCTCGTCTCGGCGCATCGTACCGGACAGTTGATCCAGCCCGATCCGTAACTTTCTACCGGCGCGCACTTGAGCTCGATCCCGCCAATGCCGATTTCGCGGCCGGATACAGCTCAGCCCTGGTACAGGCTCGACGCTTCGCAGATGCAGTGGTAGTGCTGAGAAAAGTCGTTCTGACCGCCCCCGACAATTATGCCGCCCACGCCAATCTGGCAACGGCACTCTACGAGCTAAAACAGTTTCCTGAGGCGCTCGTCCAGTATGAATGGCTGCTGAAAGCCAAACCGGATTTGACGGTTGCTCATTATTTCATTGCCACGGCGCACGATTATCTTGGAGAATACGAACAAGCATTAGCGTCATACGAAACGTTCCTGGCTCATGCCGATCAGAGGACGAGCCAGTTGGAGATCGAGAAAGTAAAACTACGCCTGCCCACTTTGCGGCGCCAGATTCAAAGAGGCGAAGGGGTGAAACAAAAGTCCGGACGAAACGGCAAACACTGACTTTTTCGGCCAGGCCGAAACGATCGCAAATGAGAATTATTGGAATTTCGCAATTTGGAATTTCGATCCTGGTGGTTGTTTGCACAACCGCGTCTTTAATGGCCGGGCAGGAAGTGCGTACGCAGGAGCAAACGGCGCCGCCACCGTTGAAGATAGTTACGCGACACGATCGCATCCAGCTCGATGAAGAAAAAGATTCCAAGGCGCGCGTGCGTTTGACGCTCGATCTCGCCGAAGCTCATCTTGTAAACGCCGAGTTGGACACTTCCCATCTCAATTACGACGGCGCCGCCGCCGAAGCGGGAAAATATTCCGCGCTGATAGAAGACGTTTTCGTTTTTCTGGGTACTCTCAAACAAGACAGCAACAAGACTCGGGATCTCTACAAACGCGTCGAGCTGACGTTGCGCGCACAGGGGCCAAGGCTGAGCATCATGCGCCGCACCACCCCAGCGGCCTATGCCGTATGGATTAAAGAAACGGAAGATTTTGCGCGGCGGGGACGGACCGAGGCCCTGAACTCTTTTTATGGTCACACTGTTGTCCGCGATCGACCTTCACCAGAACAAAAGCCCGGCAGTAGCTCCGTTCAAAACAATGTTGCCCCGCCTGAGAAAAAACCATGAGCCGAGGCATTCTTCTTTTCCTGGCGCAGTTGAGTTTCCTCTTGTGGTGTTGTTCGACCGACACCGCCAAGCCATTTCAAGCGCGCGATCATTTGACGCCAAAAGAAATCGATTTGGTTAAGGACGCTCAGGAACTTGATAAACGCATCGACATCTTCATCAAAGCTGCGGATCGCCGTCTGCTGGTTATCAAAAGCCTGAACTCAGCCAGTGCAAAGGACCTAAAGAAGGATGCAGAGCTGTGGGGCGACTTGCCGTCGGGCACTCGCAGCGAATTGGTAGGCGACATTGCGAAAATTCTCGACGAAGCAATAACCAACATCGACGATGTAAGCTTGCGCGATGAAAAAAATCCGGCGTTGGCCCGGGCGCTGCGCAAACTCGCCGCAGCCGCTTCCCGCATTATCGAGCAGCTCAAGCCGCTTCAGAGCAACGCGGTGGACGCCGCCGAAGTCAGCAACTTTGATCAGTTGCTGGATAATGCTGAAACAATTGTTCAGGCCGCCGGTAAACTCTCTCCCGAGGTGGTCCAGCCGCGCAAAGGTAAAGGCGAGAAGACGAAAGCCAATTGAGTGTCTTGCACTCCCAGTTTTCGCCGGCTCGCCTTCCAGCTTATTAGTTTGCTTTTGTGGTTTTAGCCGCGGCCCTTTCGTCGCACTGCCGCAGCCACCGCTCTGGCCTCTTCTGAGACGGCTGTTCCAGCGCTTACATCGTCGCCTTCTTCTTTAGCGGAGACCGAAGATTGTAATCGCGGCGACGCATCGCCGACGGCAAAAAGCTTGTACTCGATCTTTGCTTCCGTTTTGTCGACGCCGTTAACGCCAGCAACTCGCCCAAACATTCCGCCGATCTTTTTTGCCGCCGAAGTTTTCAACGCTGTGACATCGGTATAAAGAATAAAGTCACATTGCTTCGCCTTCGCTTCCGCCTCGGCCTCAGTCGCACTGGCAGCGTTCAATGTTATTGCGTCAACTCCGGCGCCTTCGATCTCGCCAATCAGTCGCTCGCGCAAAGACTCAGTCGATATCTGGCGATCGGTCCGGTTGTTTATGGAAACAACTCCGACACGCAACGCGCCTGGTTGCTTTGCCTGCTGTGTGGACGGCAGTGCATCGTCGTCCGCTGACTGCTTTGCTGCCTGGCCCATCAGTTGGTCCATAGACGGCATGCCAAACAACTCTTGCGAGTTTTTCGTTTCGGTGTAACCCGCCGGCACGTCAAACAACGCCGCGTCCAGCGGTTCCTGCGAAAGCTCGATCACTTCTTTGGTTGAGGTGGACATTGCATTGCCATCTGGTCCGTACGTCGTGGTTGTTTCCACCAGTGGATAGCCCATGCGCCCGGTGCCCTCATGACGAAAATGCATTCGATCCTGGCAGCCGCCGCGCGCCGGTCGCCCGGCGGCCATGGGATTGCGACCAAGTTCACAGTTGAGACCAAAAGATAAATCTATGTACCAGCCATCGGTTTCAGTGCGCTGCTTCATTTGACTGCAAGCATCTGGCGAAGAATCGATTGAAGTCGTTGTCTTAACGTGCCGCGCTTTGAAACCAAACATGTCTTTGCGCTCTCCGGCGTCGACGGAGGTCATGACATAGGTGATAACTCCGCCTTGAGTTGCCGGCGCGGAAACCGATCCACCACTTGTGCCCGTGGCGCCCGCGGGTTCATCGCTGTCCATGGAGGTGACCATGTATTTCCGGGTCTTGTCGCTAATCTGAACGGTGCGCTTCAAGTCACACTGCGTCAGATTAATAATGTCCATGCCATAACCCATGCGCATCTCCGAGCGCTCGCGGCTGCCCTTGATCATCGTAGTGCTTTCGGAAGATTGTCCGGCGGCAGTTGTTTTGTAGCGAATTTTTAAACTGGCGGGCTCCGCTGCCGGCGTTGCGGTCACTCGGTTCCGCGGGCGCTGCGCCAGCAAAACTGAGGCACAGATTGCCAACAAAGCGATCGCAGTTATCAAGCTTGTTCGGAAAAACCTTATTGTCATAAATCGTTGTCTCCTCTCCTTGTTCACATGATTTCAGAACCAAATACCAACAACTGTTAATCGCGTGCCTTGCTCAGCGTTTCGGTGGCCCGTTTCAAAGCCTCAACGATTCTTGCCAGTGCTTCGCCGGCGTTTGCCGTATTGCGATCGTCGAGAGCCTGGCGAAAGTCCGGCAGCGGCTGCGCTGCATATCCGGTGTATGTTCCGGGCGCGTAAATCTGATGGGTGTACCACATGCGATTGCGTAGACCACGCGCATCGGTCAAATCTCGTTCGACGGCGATCAACGCATCATTGATGCGCTGGAGTCGCGCCGCATTGCGGGGCTGACTGATTGCCTCTTGCCGTGCGCGTTCCGTTTTCTCAGCTTCGCCGGCGAAAGCATCAATCGCATCATTCATTTGTTTTTCATCGACGCCGCTCGTCAACTTTCGTTGTCTGGCAACCTTCATGCTTTCGTTAAAGAAGTCGTGCACCTGAGTGGCGTAATCGCGGTAGTCCAACGGTAACCCGGCAGAGTCTGTCAACCGCATCGCGATCGTTCCCCACAATCGCGCCGCCGTCACGTGATACATGAAAGTAGGATCGCCAAAATGCGACATCCAGTAAAAATCATCGTAGGCCGAATGATAGACGCCGTAATCACCACCAAAGCCCATATCGCTGGAAGGTATGCCCAGATGCTGCAAAAACGGAGTGAAGTCTGAGCCTGAACCGAGCGCGCCAATTCGCGCTTCAGCGATATGCGTATCAGAACCCGTGCCGGCATTCGCCAGTTCTGCATCGGGAGTATCATCGCGCGTCCGATCCTGCCACTGTTGATAGATAGTCTTGCCACTTTTTGGATCCGGTACGTCGCGCGTGGCAGCCCGAATCAGTTTCCACATCGAGGGCACTGACGAAGCGCCAAAGTTTGCACCAGAAACCGCCGCATCTACGTTCAGGTAAGCCACCGCTTTCTGTTTCAACTCGTCTGCGTTTTCCTCGACCCATTCAGTTGAGCCCAGCAGTCCATACTCCTCGCCATCCCAACTGCAAAGCACAATGGTGCGCCGCGGTTTCCAACTTTTTTTCAACAGCCCGCCAAATGCGCGCGCCGCTTCCAGCATTGCCGTGGTGCCGCTGTTTGGATCCACCGCGCCAAATGTCCAGGCGTCACGATGATTACCCATCACCACCCAGCGATCTTTTTCCTGCTCGCCATCGATGCGCGAAATCACATCCCAAATCTTGCGCATTTGATAATCCATATCAGTTTTTAAGTGCACGCGAACGTCATTCGTTCCGCCAACGTGATAAGCAAACGGCAACCCGCCCTGAAAACCTTTGGGTCGTACCGGCCCTTTAAGTGGTTCCAACAGGCGTCGCGCATCCCCATAAGAAATTGGCTGGACTGGAATGCGCGTCA
>DASQPM010000253.1:0-3467 GCA_035643935.1 Pyrinomonadaceae bacterium
AAGCAGCGGATGTTTCGAGTTTGGATTCAGGCCGCGGCTTCGCCAGTGCAGGGTGTTTCCTCGCGAGTCAGTGGCGCGGGCAGTGGCTTTATTCGCGAGATCATTAACTTCCGCAGCGCTGCCGCCGAAAATGCTCAGCTAAAGGAAAAACTTTTTGCCACCGAGTTACAACTGCAAAATGCGCAGCAAGCAGCCGAAGAAAACGAACGACTCAAAGGTCTCCTCAATCTCAAACAACAAACCGGATACAATCAGGTAGCGGCGCACGTTATCGCACGTGATTCCTCGGTCTGGTTCAATACTGTGACCCTCGATCAGGGCAGCTCTTCCGGCATCGCGCTGAACATGCCGGTGGTAACCGCAGGCGGAATCGTGGGACGTGTAATTGCAATCAGTCCCTGGACAGCACAAGTGATGATGGTCACGGATGAAAAAGCCGCTGCTGGCGCAATCGTCGGACAACTCGGCGGCTCCGGGGCGCTGGGTTCAGTTCGCGGCATGGGCGAGAACGGACTGCTAGAAATGCGCTACGTTTCGGGATTACAGAAAGTAGAATTTGGCGACTCGATACTCACGACCGGCCAGGATGGAATTTATCCTCCGGGACTCAATGTCGGAGAAGTTGTGGACATCAAACGTGGCACTGCCACGCAACCACATCAGATCTTCATCAGGCCCGGTGCAAATCTGGACCACCTGAAAGAAGTAGCGGTTTTGCTTTATCATGCGCCACAGCGGCCTGCACCCGAACAGACCCTGCCAAACGTAGAGAAGACTAAGAAGCAGTAAGTCATTGCCGATTTGCAATTTCCGATTGCCAATTTTCATCTGCAAGCCGTTAAACTACCGCGGATTGCAGGTTGGAAAGACTTCTAAATCGGAATCGGCAATTGGAAATCGAAAATCGCCCATGCCCCAACTTAAGATCGCGGGTGTTCTCGCGCTAGCAATAATTTTACAATTGTCGCTGCGGGCGGTTTGGCCGCCACTTTCATATATTGACTTTCCCCTGGTGGTGGTTGTTTATATCGCTTTACAGCGCCATGCCTGGCAGGCGCTCATCGTGGGCACGATTGCCGGGCTCGCGGTTGATGCTGCCGGCGGCGGGCTGATGGGCGCAGGCGGCTTTTCAAAAACCTTGACCGCCTATGTGATTTATTTTGCAGCCACGCGCGTTAACCTTGAAAACGCGCTGCTGCGAATTCCAGTGCTGGCTGCCGCGACCGTGCTTGACTCGGCAGTTTATGTTTTTTGGCACCGCTCGCTTGGATATGCGCCAAGCGTTCCGTTCATCCAAACAGTGTCGTATCGACTGATTGCCACCACCGTGATGGGAACGTTTGCACTCTATTTGCTGGACTCACTTTTTACTGAAGGTGGTCGTCAACGTCGCGCTTTCGCTTCACGCCGCAAAGGTGCGCGACGAGTAACCGGGTCACTCGGCAGACGATGAAATGAAGTTCGAAGACTCTTCACAAAACCTCCGTGGCCGCATTTGGCTGGTGCAAATCTGCGCCGTGCTATTGCTGGCGGTGCTCGGCGTCAGACTTTACTACCTGCAACTGGTACGCGGTCAGTATTACGCGGAGATCGCACAAAACCAGCGCATCCGTTTGCTTCCCATTCCAGCTCCACGCGGAGTGATATTCGATCGCGATGGACATCCGCTGGTCGACTCTCGACCTATCTATAGCGTCATCCTTTCCCGTGAAGATTTGCGCGGCCGCAATCCGATGACGCTGGTGGCGCCGCTTGCTGAAGCGCTGTTCGTTGATGGCGATATTCTGCGCGACCGCTTTGAACAAATCGCCTCGCAACCAGCCTTTGAATCAATTCTGGTAAAACAGGATGCAACTCAGGGAGACATCGCCTGGGTCGAAGCGCACGAGCTCGAGTTTCCGGAACTGCGTGTCGAGCAACAGCCGCAACGTCGCTATCCGCCAAACGGATTGTTGGCCCATGTGCTCGGTTACGTGGGTGAAGTCAGTCCGGAACAGTTGAAGCTGAACAGCTATAAAGACAAGGGACTGAGGCCCGGCGATCTGATCGGCCAAAGTGGTTTGGAACAAACTTACAACGACTACCTGCGCGGCAAGGACGGCTATCGAAAAGTAATCGTCGATAGTCGCGGGCGCATCCAGGATGAGATCGAAACGGTCGCGCCGCAACCGGGCCAGGATTTAGTTACAACCATTGACTTGGATTTACAAGAAGCCGCCGAGGAACAACTGCGCTCCTCGTCCACCAAACGCGGCGTGATCGTCGCCCTGGATCCCAACAATGGCGAGATTCTGGCGCTTGCTTCTGCGCCAACATTCGATCCCAATCTTTTTTCCCAACGCATAGGCACCAAAGGAGGCCGCACCGAGTATGCCGCTTTGCTCAACGACCCCGACAAACCGCTGATCAATCGTGCGGTGCAAAGCCGTTATCCGCCGGGCTCGACCTGGAAAGTGCCGATGGCTATCGCCGGATTGCAGCAGGGCGCAATCACGCTCGATCATTCCAATCTTGTTTGCGGCGGCGGCATTCAAGTTGGCAACAAGTTCACCCGCTGCATGGGCAATCATGGAACGCCTGATTTGAAAACGGCCATCACAAAATCATGTGACGGTTATTTTTACCGGCTTGGTTTGAAGATGGGAATCGACGGCATCATGAAAATGGTCGATGAGTTTGATTTGAACAGGCGAACGGGGATTGATATTCCCAATGAAGTGATCAGTCTGACTCCCTCACCCGAACTCAAGCAAAAGAGCCAGGGGCAGAATGCCGAATGGAAAGACATCGACACTGTCTACGCTTCCTTCGGCCAGGTCTATGACATCATCACTCCGATAGCTTTGTTGCGCACAATCGCCGGCATCTCAGTGGGTGGTAATCTCTACGTGCCTCACTTCTTGAAAGAATTAAGGCCCGTGAACGCCACCGGCCCATTCGAAGTTCGCGCCGGCCGATCTTTTCAACCGCTGGACGGTGCGCGACCGAATCCCAAACACCTTTCCATTTCTGAAGACTTCCATCATCTCGTCGTAGAAGGAATGTGGGGCGTCGTCAATAATGGCGGCACGGCGGCAGCAATTCGCATGGCCGGCTTCGACATCGCCGGCAAGACAGGAACGGCGCAGGTTGTCGGGCTCGGGAAAGACACTGGCAAGAACAAGGACCACGCGTGGTTCGTCTCATACGCTCCGGCTTACAAACCTGAGATCGCGCTGGTGGCTTTAATTGAAAATTCCGGCTTCGGCGGCCAGCACGCTGCGCCTGCTGTTCGCCGCGTCTATGAAGTTTACTATCGCAAGACGCGCAATGAAGAACCGCCGGGTGCGCTACCCGTCGCCAAGACACCAAAGTCCGAAGATAAAATTCAAGCTAAGAAAGCGCCGACTGAGATAGCGCGGAACCAATGAGGAAGTGCTGAGTGATCTTACTCTGGAGTGCGGCGGCTTGACGCCGCTTTAACGACG
>DASQPM010000254.1:0-7439 GCA_035643935.1 Pyrinomonadaceae bacterium
TTCCGTCGATGATTTTGTCGGCTGAGGAAGGTGCGAAACCGGGCGATTAGCTACAAATTCCTTCGTTGCTCTGCTAGTATGAGCGCGCACTTCTTCATCTGCTGGTGTTGGCATTCGAGGCGGTCAGCAGCCAAATTCCGGATTCAGGAGAACTGAGCCAATGGGTCACGAACTAAAGACAGAGCGCGAGCTGTCTCTGGATTTCTTGCGCGTTTGTGAAGCGGCGGCAATTGCCGCGGCGCGCACAATGGGCCAGGGCGACCGCAAGTATTCCGACCATGTCGCGGTCGAGGCAATGCGCGAAGTGATGGACACGGTGCCGATGCGTGGCCGAATTGTTATTGGCGAAGGCGAACGCGATGAGGCGCCCATGCTTTACATCGGTGAAGAAGTCGGCGGCGGTATCGGCGCCGGTGAAGAGATTGCCGAATCATGTCCGGAAGTAGACATTGCCGTCGATCCGCTCGAGGGAACGAATTTGTGCGCGTTAGGCGCTAACAATGCTATCGCGGTGCTGGCGGCGGCTGAACGCGGCGGACTCTTGAATGCGCCGGACTTATACATGGATAAGATTGTGGTGGGGCCTTCCTCCCGAGGGGTGGTCGATCTCGATGCGCCCGTCAAAGACAACCTCAAGAATATCGCGCGGCGGCTGGGTCGCGATGTGGAAGACTTGACTGTAATAGTTCTCGATCGTACACGCCATCAGAAATTGATCGCGGATGTGCGCGAAGCCGGCGCGCGCATCCGTTTGATTGGCGACGGCGATCTTTCCGCGGGAATCTCTGCGGCAGTTGCCGGCACCAACATACACGCACTGGTGGGTATTGGCGGCGCGCCGGAAGGAGTAATCACGGCGGCGGCGATGAAATGCCTGAACGGTGAGATTCAGGCGCGACTGGTTTTCGATCCTGAACGTCTCGGCGTTGACAAAGACAAGGTGCCACCAAAGGAGCAGGTCCTGGAGCGTTTGCAGTCGATGGGCATAACAGACGCAAACAAGATTTATGACACCAACGATCTGGCGCCCGGCCGCAAGATTATTTTCGCGGCAACCGGAGTCACTGACGGCGCATTGTTGAAGGGCGTCAGATTCTTCGGCGCGGGCAAACGCACACACTCGGTCGTTATGACTACCGAGTCGCGCCACATTCGTTTTGTCGATACTCTACACATTGAGGGTGGGCCGGATACAGTCATCAGATTTTAGAAATAGGTCTTTGGTCTTAGGCCTTTGGTCTTAGAACCTGCGAGATGCCGAGCGCCATTAGCAAATTCCCAAGTCCAAAAACTAAAAACCAAAAACTAAAAACCAAAAACCAAAGACCCAAGGCCAAAGACCAAAGACCAAATTTCCAGACGATGTACGCCTCGCCAAATAATTACATCCCGCAGAGCACTTCTGTTCGCCGTCAAACCGCAATCTGGTTGACCATCGCTGCGGGCTGTCTCTTGATCATCGCCGCGATAGTTGGCGCGCCGTTAGCCTTAAACTTCGGTCATCTATTCTGGGCGCTTCCGATTTATCGCGCGTTTAGTCTTGTCTGCCATCAGATTCCGGAGCGATCGTTTTTCATTGCCGGACATCCATTTGCGGTTTGCGCTCGCTGCTTCGGCTTATACGCAGGCTTTACGCTTGCGACCATCTTCTATCCGCTGCTTCGCTCGTTGAAGAGAATTGATGCGCCGCCTCGGAAGTGGTTGTTCATAGCGGCCGCCCCGCTCGCGATAGATTACGCACTCGGAGTTTTTGGGATTTGGAACAACACTCACACTTCGCGTTTCATCACCGGAGCGTTGCTGGGTGCAGTCGCTGTTTTTTATGTGATGCCGGGACTGCTCGATTTGGGACTGCGTCTAACGGGTCGCAAGCCGCAGGCTGCGACTGCGCCCATGCCGGCCTTTCCGGAGGTTTTGCCTGCCGGCTCGAGGGTTGCGGCCAGTGACTACAGCGCCCCGCACCGTCGCATCTGATCAAGTGAAAGCGACAACTCTTTGGAGTGCGCTGGCCTGGCAGCGCTTTGGCCAGTCGCCGCACTCCAAGGAGTTGACCCCAATTGGTGGCGCGATTTCCGCCTGCGGTACTATTCAGGATAGAATCCTTCCCGCGCGCCGTCCGGGCACAGCCAGGCGGCGCTTTTAGATGTCAGGATCGCGGTAGTTTATTTATGGCTTTGATGTTCCAAGATACAGTTCCACCCTTCGGTCCGACTCCAAATCAACTTTTCGAGCGTTACTTCCAGGACCTTGTCAATAAAACCTGGGGCAACATCAGTCCGCTTTATCAACTCGACAGTTTTGATTGGACTATCCTGATTTTGTATTTCGCGATCCTCGGCGTGCTGGCGATCTACGGCGGTTATCGAGTTAAGCAGGTGATCGACTTTTGGCGCTATCGCAAATTCGTGCCGCAGCCAAAAGGCAACTTCAGCGAAGCAGACTTGCCGGTAATCACCGTGCAGTTGCCGCTCTTTAACGAGATGTACGTAGTGCAACGGCTGGTGAAAGCCATCACCGAGATCGACTACCCGCGCGAGAAACTTCAGATTCAAGTGCTTGACGACTCAACCGACGAGACCGTCAAGCTTGCGCAAGAGACGGTCGAAAAATATCGCGCGATGGGTTTTGATATTGAATACGTTCACCGTCTGGACCGCACCGGCTTCAAGGCCGGCGCCCTTGAGAATGGAATGAAGACCGCGAAAGGCGAACTGCTTGCCATCTTCGATGCCGACTTCGTTCCCAATCCCGATTGTTTGCGCAAGCTGGTCGATTTTTTTACCGACCCCATGGTTGGCTGCGCACAAATGCGCTGGTCCCACATCAACGCGAAATACAATTTACTGACGCGACTGCAAACCATCATGCTCGACGGACACTTCGTCGTCGAACAAACCACCCGCAATCGCACCGGTGGCTTCTTCAACTTCAATGGCACCGCCGGCATTTGGCGCCGCAATGCAATCGCGATGAGCGGTGGCTGGCAACACGATACGCTCACTGAAGACACGGATCTGAGTTTTCGCGCGCAGTTGATGGGTTGGAAATTCATTTATCTGCTGGACGAAGAAGCGCCGGCGGAAATTCCAGTTGAGATAAATGCGTTCAAGGCGCAGCAACGTCGCTGGGCAAAAGGCGTTATGCAGGTGGGTATCAAGCTCTATCCACGCATCTGGCGTTCAAAGCTGCCGATGCGCGTGCGGCTGGAAATGTTTTTCCGGCTAACCGGCAACATTAGTTATCCCTTGATGATCGTAGCGAGCTTCCTTCAATTTCCACTGCTGCTGGTTCGTTACAATCAACCGTTTTACCACTTGATGGTTCTGGATTTGCCGCTGCTCTTTTTCTCTTCGATTTCTGTATTTCTTTTCTACGGCACGGCTGTCTGGTATCTCGATGAAAAGCGCGCGCCGCGTTTGTTGCATCTGCCGCTGGTGATGGCCCTGGGAATTGGCCTGGCTTTCTCGAACGCGCGCGCGGTGTTAGAGGCACTGCTGGGGATCAAGAGCGAATTTGTTCGCACCCCAAAATACCGCGTGGAAAAGGCCCACGATGAAACGTGGAAACGCAAGAAGTACAAGCGCAAGCGCGGGTTGCTGCCACTTTTGGAGTTGAGCTTCTCGATCTATTTCCTGCTGGCAATTCTTTACGCCATTCGCATGCACATGTGGGGCACCGTGCCGTTTCTGTTCCTGTTCTTCTTTGGCTTTGGCTATATGGGAGTGATGAGCCTGGTGCAGGCGTTAAGTGGACGAGGTTGGGCTTCATTCTGGCGACCAGCCGCCAGAACGCCTGCGGGACAGTAGATTTCCGCAGTATCTTCGCGTTTTAGGTCAAAATTATTTCATCAAAAATTTATCTGATTGTTCCTTGATCTATATCCTCACAATCTACTACTATCCCCCGGCCACCGGATAATTGTTTTGCTGCCAATTGCCGCGCATTAGCGCAAGCGACGTTAGTTCAATCCAAATTCTTTTTTTGTGAGGGAAAATATGAGTACGACTACATCCCCTGCTGTCCGCCTTTGCCTGCTCGCCGTTTTAGTTTTGACGATTGCAATTTGCGCCTTTGCTCAGTCCCAGGCAACGACGGGCAATATCGAAGGTACCGTTGTCGATCCAAACGGCGCGGTGGTGCCGAACGTTACAATCACCGCAACGAATGTGGACACAGGTTTCGAAAAGACCGCGCAGACAAACGACGACGGCACCTTTGTCCTGCCGTTATTACAGCCGGGAAACTATAAGGTTAAGACTGCTGCGGCCAGCGGGTTTGCTGAAGCAGTTTACGAAAATGTAAAGGTTACGGTCGGCGCGAAGAATACGCTTCAAGTCGTTTTGACGGCCAGCGGAACGGTCAACGTCGTTAACGTTGAGGCTCACGGCGAAGGTGTGGAAACTACGCGAACCTCGGTCTCCTCGACTGTCAGTGAACGCCGCGTGATCAATCTGCCGACAAATGGACGCAATTTTCTTGACTTTGTTACGTTAACGCCGGGAATAGTTCGCGACCCGACACGCTCGGGCGACCTGGCCGTCGGCGGACAGAAGGGAACCTTGAACAGTCTGCAGATTGACGGAACGAGTAGCGACAACACCTTTTTCGGCCAATCCTCCGGAAGAACGGGATCGGGACGCGCGCCGTCACAATTTTCGATTGATACGGTCAGAGAATTTCAAGTCAACCAGAATGGCTTTTCGGCAGAATTCGGACGGGCCGCCGGCGCGGTTATCAACGTGGTAACCAAATCGGGAACCAACAGATTTTCAGGAAGCGCCTTTGAGTATTTCCGCGATGAATCTTTGAACGCCCGCAGTCCGAACCTGGTTGCGGTGAATCGTCCACGCCCCTTCGGCCAGATCAATCAATTCGGCGGAACTGTCGGCGGCCCGATCAAAAAAGACAAAGCCTTTTTCTTCGGCGCTTATGAAGGACAGCGCTCTAATCTTCCGAATCCGGTCGTCTTGCGTTCGCTGCCATTTGCTCCGGCGAGCGTGCAAACTCTGCTGACGCCGAAAGTAGCGTCTTACAATATCGATCGCGTCCAGGACACGTTTCTGGTCAAGACAGATTTCAATATTAACGACCGCAACCAACTCTGGATTCGTTTCAATCAACAGAATTTTACGGGAACGAACCTGGAAAACTCAGGAACTCTAAGCGCCCAGGAGCACACGGGAAACAGCAATGTAAAAACTTCGACGCTTTCAACCTCTTGGACTTCTTCCATTACCAACAGTCTGATCAACGAATTTCGTTTCCAGTATTCGCGCGATCGGGAGCCCGGATTGTCAAACTCCACCGCTCCGGAAACGGCGGTGACCGCTTCGGCTGGGGGCATCAGTGACGGTACATTTAACTTCGGACGCAACAACTTCAGCCCACGGGAAACGACTATCAAGCGTTATCAATTCATCGATAATCAGACTTGGATTGCCGGTAACCACAGCGTCAAATATGGCGCGGATTTGTTGTTTGACCGCATCTTCAATTTCTTTCCCGGACTGTTCAGTGGTTCTTATACATTCCCGAGTTATACGGCACTGGCTAACGGCACTCCGTCCAGATACCGTCAGAGCTTTGGAGGAGCAGGAACCACCGGAGGAACAACATTCCCGAACAGTTCGGAATACGGATTCTTCGTCCAGGATGACTGGCGCACCAGTCCCAAATTAACTTTAAATCTCGGCCTGCGCTACGATTATCAGGCAATTGCCAAACCGCCTCTGAGCAATCCTGATCCGGCTTTAGTGGCCGCGGGATTCAATACCGGATTTCAACCGAAAGACAAAAATAATTTCGCGCCGCGACTCGGTATGGCCTATTCCTTCGATCCGAAAACGGTAGTTCGCGCTGCGTATGGAATCTTCTATGCACGTACTCCGTCGATCATTACCGGAACGGCCCACTCGCAAAACGGAATTCAGGTCATTGCCATTGACATCAATTGCACGACGACACCGGCTCTGTGCCCGACATACCCGAACACGTTCTCGAGCGTTCCCACAAACGTCGCGGCTGTTACACCCAATCTTTATCTATTTGCTAAGAATTACCAACAGCCCTTCACGCAGCAATTCCATTTGCAGTTCGAAAAGGAAGTGTTTGCCAATACGACTTTTTCCGCAGAGTATCAAATCTTTCGCGGCAGCAAATTGACGCGCACCAGAAACGCAAACTTGAGCGCGCCGGTTCCCACCACGTTTCCGGTTTTTGACGCCTCAGGGACGGCGACAGGCGAGTCTCTGACGGTCCAAAGATTTCCCAGTACCCGTCCGATCCCGCAATTCCAGCGCATCAGCTTGTTTGAAAGCACGGCTAAATCTTTTTACCAGGGGCTGAGCCTGGAATTGAACCGGCGCTTGGCAAATCGTTTTCAGTTCAACATGAGCTACACTTTGTCGAAAGCCAAAGACAGTAAACCGGATCAGACATCGGTAGTTCCGGGAACTGACGATTCGAAGATCGCGCAGAATCAGTTTGACCTTTCGGGCGAATATGGGATTTCAGATCTGGACGTTCGCCACCGCTTCATTTTCAGCCCGCTTTACGAAACGGGAACTTTTAGACACAGCGACAATAAGGCCATCCGCTTTCTTTTGAGCGACTACTTGATCACCGGAATTTTCATCGCGCAGTCAGGTTTCACTTACTCGGCGGCGGTTTCCGGCGACCCGAACAACGACGGCAACACCGCCAATGACCGCGCACCGGGAACCCTGCGGAACCAATTTACGACTCCAGGGTTTTATCAGATTGATATGCGGTTGGGCCGCATTATTCGCTTTGGCGAACGCTATCGCCTGTCGTTGTTTGCGGAAGGCTTTAACCTCTTTAACAGTTCGAACGTGCAGGCTGCCAACAACACGCTTTACGCATTCAGCACGACGGGCGGCGGACGTCTAACGAAAACAACAAACTTCGGTACGCCCCGCCTATTTGTGTCGGGTTCGCCTTCATTCACTTTTAACTCGAGCTATAACCGCGAATTTCAGCTCGGCATCAGATTCGATTTTTAAAACTTTTTGCCGAGGGGAATTAGCCGCAAGCAAGACTTGGCAGACAAAACCATGGGCAGCCAACTAATGAATTGGCTGCCCCTAGTTTTGCCGTGGGCCGCCGGGACCACAGCCGAGCGTTAGCCTCACGACTAGTTAGCTATGAACAAGAAAGTGTGACTTGAATCATTTCTTTGCCGCCAGGCGAAGCAATTCCTTGCCGTCAGTCTTGCGAAAACCTAGAAGTTTCCGCGCCCACAAGGCTACGCCATTCCTGTCGTTTGGAAGCTTACATTGCCGAAAGTGCAAAGAGGAAGTTAAGTCTTGCCGGAAGTTCAGACGGATATGAACGCTACAGCAAGACTTGAGGCTGAACGCGTGTGATATGCTTTCCATTCTTGTAATCTCAGTAACCGCTGTAGTTGGCGCAATGCTTGC
>DASQPM010000255.1:0-4664 GCA_035643935.1 Pyrinomonadaceae bacterium
TACTTTTCCGCGACACATCCGATGGAGCTTCGCCCGCCGCGCATTCATCGAATACCATAACGATATCCGAACCTAAAGCTGCCTGCACCTCCATCGATATCTCGGGCGACAAAAACTTTAGATTGCCATCGACATGCGAACGGAATTCAGTTCCTTCTTCCGTAATCTTCCGCAGCGCGCCTAACGACCAAACCTGAAAACCACCCGAGTCAGTAAGCAACGCTCGCCGCCATCCGATAAAACGGTGCAGTCCTCCACACGCACGAATCACATCGACGCCGGGCCGCAACCAGAGATGATAGGTGTTGCCCAGAATGATGCGCGCATCAAGCTCGTCTTCCAACGCTTCGAAGCGAATACCCTTCACCGTGCCCGCAGTTCCAACCGGCATGAAGACCGGCGTCTCAATGATGCCGCGGCGAGTAGTTATCACCCCGGCACGTGCTTCACCTTCGCGCGCTAGCACTTCTAAACTGATTGCAGGTTTCGTAGACATCTTTGGAATCTGAAATTTGAAATCTGAAATCTGGGATCTGGGATCCAAAGCTGAACTTTGAACTTGAATCTGTGCTCTTTCTTTCTTTCGCTAATCCAAGTTTGAAGTGCAATAGAAGGTTGTTTGTCTTCGCCCCAGCGGGGCGAGATGTTTATAGCCTGGCTGTCCTTCTTTAATCTTTAGCTCCGTAGGAGCGCAATCGCCTTGGCCTCGCCCGGCAAAAGTTCGATGCCGGGTTTCGCGCCTAACGGAGCGAAGATTCCTGGGTGTGCACTCGTAGCTATAAACCTCTCGCTCCTCTGGAGCGAAAACCAAATCCAACCGCACTTGCGGCACTAACTCCGCTTTTGCCGTTGTTTGTGCTTTTCGATAATCCGTAGCGGCGTGGCAAAGAAATCAAATTCTTCGCGCAAACGATTTTGCAAATAACGCAGGTAGGAAAAATGCAGCCCTGACTTCCCGCCCGAAGTAAACAGCACAAACGTCGGCGGACGCACAGCCACTTGCGTCATATATTGCACGTGCAGTCTTGACACGCCGCCTTTGACTGGCGCCGGCGCACTGCCACCACGCGGTTGCGAAACGGCCGCTTCGAAAAAAGCATTCAGCTGCGAAGTGGAAATTCGCCGGTTGCGCGCCTCATTAGCTTTGACGGCCAGCGGCAAAAGATTTTCGACGCGCTGACCACTTAAAGCAGAGATCATAATGACCGGCGCAAATTCGAGAAACTTCATCTTTTGCCGGACGCTGCGTTCAAACTCGCTCGCCGTGCCGGTTTCTTTGTTCTTTACCGCATCCCATTTGTTACAAGCGATGATGATTGAACAGCCGGCATCAAACGCGTATCCGGCAATATTCGCGTCGAGCGCAGCCGGTCCTTCTTCCGCGTCGAGCACGACAATGGCGACGTCGGCGCGCTCTAAATTTCTGCGCGCCATCACCACGGAAAGCTTCTCCATCATCTGTTCAGTTTTTCCTTTGCGCCGGATGCCTGCCGTATCGATGACGCGAAAAAGCTGATTCGGAGTTTCCAGTAATGTGTCGGTGGCGTCGCGTGTGGTGCCGGGGACTTGCGAAACGATCGCGCGCTCTTCGCCCAGCAGGCTGTTGAGCAGCGACGACTTGCCGACGTTCGGTCGTCCGACAATCGCAAGCCGCAGCTCGCGTGGCTTGTCTTCTTCTATCGTCTCAGCTTCTTTAAGGTGCGGAATCAGCGCGTCGAGCAGATCACCAACACCTAAGCCTTGCTCCGCCGATACTGGATAGACTTCCTGAAAGCCAAAACGATAAAACTCGTTTCGTTCAGCTTCCATTCTGGCGGCATCAACTTTGTTTGCAATCACGAACACGGTCTTGCCGCTCGCGCGCAGCAGTTTTGCCAGCTCCTCGTCCAGCGGAGTTATTCCCTGGCGCGCATCCACCGTCAACAACAACACGTCCGCTTCTGAAATGGCGACCTGTGCCTGCCTCAAAATGTTTGCCGGAATGATCGCGTCATCGTCGGGAACCATGCCGCCGGTATCTACCAGCGAAAAGCGTTGGCCACTCCACTCAACTTCGCCGTAGATTCGATCGCGCGTTATGCCGGGCTCGTCGCCCACTATCGATTTCCTTTCGCCGGTCAGCCGGTTGAATAACGTCGATTTGCCGACGTTGGGCCGCCCGACGATTGCTACCAATGAAAGTCCATTACTCTTCACGCGTTGTCCAACTCTCTTTAACTAAGACTGCGTATTTGGGAAACAGCATCTTAACCGCGACTCGCGCCACATGAAAACACGCGCGGATTTTGTTTGACTACCGCGACCTGGTCGGCTATACCGTTGCGGCAATCCACATCCCAATCCGGAGCATAGTCATGGCTGATGAAACGACCTTTGGCCTGTCCGCCATCGAGCAGATCGCGGTCAATGCCCATGATGTTGAAAGGGCGGTTGCGTTTTATCGCGATAAGCTGGGAATGAAGCTTTTGTTCAGCGTGCCGCCGAATTTGGCTTTCTTTGATTGCAATGGAATCAGGCTGATGCTGTCGCTGCCCGCGAAGCCGGAGTTTGATCACCCCAGTTCTATTATCTACTTTAACGTCGATAACATTCAGCAAGCTTCCCAAACGCTTTCCGCACGCGGCGTTCAATTTGCAGAACAACCTGTCTTTGTCGCCGACATGGGGACGTATGATCTTTGGCTTGCTTCGTTCCGCGATTCGGAAGACAACCTGCTGGCATTAATGAGTCACGTTCCGAAGAAATCAAATGAAGCGTAGAAAGTTTTTGCAATCGGCCGCCTTCGGTGGCGCGCTGGCTGTTAGTAAACCCGCGTCGCTGCTGGCACCAAATAATGCCGGCCCAACTGAATACGCTCCGAAAGAATTCGAACTGGATGAGCTCACGATGTCGGAGCTTCAGGTGGGAATGAAAGCGGGAAAATTTACTGCGCATTCGCTTGTTCGTAGATATGTCGAGCGCATCTCCGAAATCGATCGCAGTGGTCCAAAGGTCAACTCCGTAATTGAAATCAATCCAGAAGCCGAGGCAATCGCGGCGGCGATGGACCAGGAACGCAAGCAGGGCCAGTTGCGAGGACCACTTCACGGCATTCCCATACTAATAAAGGACAACATCGACACAGCCGATCGGATGATGACCACCGCAGGCTCCCTCGCTCTTGAGGGTTCGCATGCCACTAGAGATTCTTTCGTTGCAAAAAAGCTGCGCGCAGCGGGAGCAGTTATCCTGGGCAAAACCAACCTCAGCGAATGGGCCAACTTTCGCTCGAATCACTCAACCAGTGGTTGGAGCGGTCGCGGCGGACAGACAAAGAATCCTTACGTCCTCGATCGAAATCCATGTGGCTCGAGTTCCGGATCGGGCGCGGCAGCCTCTTCCAATCTTTGTGCGGCGGCGATTGGGACCGAAACAGACGGCTCAGTCGTTTGTCCTTCTTCCGTAAATTCCTTAGTTGGAATCAAGCCAACCGTTGGCCTCGTTAGCCGCGCCGGCATAATTCCTATTTCCCACAGTCAGGATACCGCCGGCCCGATGGCGCGCAGTGTAAGCGATGTGGCTATTCTGCTTGGTGCTTTGACCGGCGTTGACGAGAACGACGCTGTAACGAAAACCAGCGTCGGAAGATCTTTCACTGACTACACACAGTTCCTCGATAAGAATGGATTGCGCGGGGCGCGGCTGGGAGTTGCCAGAAAATCTTTTGGTTTCAACGATCGTGTCGACAAGTTGATGAACGAACTTATTGGTGAGCTGAAAAAACTTGGCGCCGCCGTAATCGATCCGGCTGATATACCGACGTCCGGAAAGTTTGACGACTCAGAACTCGAGGTCCTCTTGTACGAGTTCAAAGCTGATCTGAATGCTTACCTGGCGCGGCTCGGTCCGAGCGTGCCGGTTCACTCTTTGAAAGAAGTCATCGAATTCAACGAGAAGCACAGCGATCGCGAGATGCCTTTCTTCGGCCAGGATCTATTCATCAAAGCTGAGGCGAAGGGACCGTTAACGAGCAAGAAGTATTTGGCTGCTCTCCAGAAGAATCACTTGCTGACCCGCACCCAGGGGATCGATTTTGTTATGAAAAAGAATCGCCTCGACGCGCTAATCGCGCCGACCGGCGGACCAGCCTGGCCCACCGACTGGATCAATGGCGATCACTTCACCGGCGGATATTCGTCTGCGTCCGCAGTCGCAGGCTATCCCCACATTACCGTGCCGGCCGGTTACGTGTTTGGCTTGCCGGTTGGAATTTCATTTTTTGGCAGCGCCTGGAGCGAACCGAAGTTGATAAAGTTTGCCTACGCTTTTGAACAGGCAACGAACGCGCGCAAACCACCACGATTTCTGGCTACGGCCGATCTGAGTTGAGGCGCAGCTTGCTGCGCACACATAGATTTGGGAAAGGAAACGATCATGGCACGTGCAGCAACTGGAGCGAAAAAGAAATCCATTTACGGCGTTCATCCGGGCGTGTTGATGACGCAAAAATGGATCGCAGAACTTAAGGATAAGACTGGCCGCTCACTTGAAGAGTGGTTGCGTCTAATTAAAAAGTCCGGACCAAAAGATGAGAAGGCGCGGCGCGAATGGTTGAAGACGGAGTATCGACTCGGCACCAACAGCACCTGGTGGCTGGCAGAGCGCGCCGACGGCAAAGGAACCGA
>DASQPM010000256.1:0-8621 GCA_035643935.1 Pyrinomonadaceae bacterium
TTCGGTAATATCGGCAAAGGCTTTATTGGCCCAATATCGCACCTCGGCGACATGATTCCGGTAATGACCGGTGTGTTGCTTGCGGCGCGCATGCAAAAGAAACGCACGGTGGGGATCGCGTACATCGGCGACGGTGGCATGAGCACTGGAGCATTTCACGAAGGTCTCAACTTCGCGGCCGTGCAAAGACTGCCGCTGATCGTTATTGCTGAATACAACCACTACGCTTATTCTACGCCGACGAACCTGCAAACCGCGGTTCGCGACCTGGCGGAGAAAGCTGCGAGTTACAATATTCCCGCGCACATCGTCGATGGCAACGACGTTGTTGCCTGCTATGAAGTGACCAGGCGCGCAGCGGATTTTGCGCGCCGGAACGGCGGCGCAGTCTTGATTGAAGCCAAGACATACCGGCGCAAAGGTCACGCCGAACACGACGATCAGCGTTACGTTCCGGCGGGTGAAATTGAATGGTGGGAAAAGAATAACGATCCGGTGGACCGCTTTGAGCGACATTTATTGGAGCAAAAGATAGCCAGCAAAGAAAAATTGGACGAGATCACTGCCGACGTAATGCGCGAGATTGAAGAAGATTGCGCCTGGGCCGAGTCTTCGCCGATGCCCGATCCCGAGCAAGCGGCGTACGGAGTTTTCGATAACAACATTGTGCCGCCGGCGCTGCGCCCAGAGTTTCTGAAAAACTGAACGTGGCGGCTTTGCCGCTTGATGTGCGGAAGGTCTATGACCTTCCTTGGAGCGAAAGAATCTTCGGGCTGCGCCCGCGATTTTCAGTTCGATAAGGCAAGGGGTAGCCCAATTGTCAGGAAGGGACCCGGAAGGTCATAGACCTTCCGCACATCAGACGGCAAAGCCGGGGCGATGACGGTTCAAAACTAACAGCCGACACCAAAGACTAAAGACTAAAGACCAAAGTCCAAACAAAGAAATGGCAACCGCTACTAAGAAAGAACACAAATCAGCGCGCCCAGAACGCGGCGGCCAGGCTACGCTCGTCGAAGCCATTCGCCAGGGCATCTGGGAAGAGATGGAGCGCGACCCGACTGTGTTCGTCATTGGTGAAGACGTTGGTCTTTATGGCGGCGCGTTCAAAGTCACTGATGGCCTGATCGATCAGTTTGGCAAAGAACGGGTAATCGACACGCCGATTTCCGAAGCCGCGATTGTTGGCGCTGCTTGTGGCGCGGGCTTGATGGGTATGCGAGCCGTCGCCGAGTTTCAGTTTATCGATTTCATTTCTGCAGGGTTTGATCTGCTGACGAACTATGCTGCGAAGTGCCGTTATCGCTGGGGTGCGAATATCCCGGCGGTGTTTCGTGGTCCATGCGGTTCGGGCGTGCGTTCAGGACCATTCCATTCGTTAAATGCCGAGTCGTTTTTTCTTAACACTGCGGGAATGAAAATCGTCGAGCCGTCCACCGCTTACGATGCCAAGGGATTGATTAAAGCCGCAATCCGCGATCCAGATCCGGTTTTGTATTTTGAACACAAGAAGCTTTATCGACTGCCGCGCCTGCGTGAGGAATTGCCGACGGATGACTACATAGTTGAAATTGGCAAGGCGCGCACGGCGCGTGAGGGACGCGACCTGTCGATCATTACGTTTGGTGCGATGGTGCTGACGGCGCTCGACGCGGCGGAAGAACTAGAGAAGGAAGGGTTGGATGTTGAGGTAATCGACCTGCGCACGCTGGCCCCGCTCGACAAGCCCGCGGTTCTGGCGAGCGTAAAGAAGACCAGCCGCGCAATTGTGTTACATGAAGCTTCGCGCACCGGCGGCATTGGTGGAGAGATAGCAGCAATAATTGCCGAGCAGGCTTTTGAATGGCTCGATGCGCCGGTCCTGCGGCTCGCTTCGCTCGACACGCCGGTGCCCTATTCACCGCCGCTTGAAGATTACTATCTGCCGCAGACGAAAGATGTGTTGGAAGCTGCGCGCAAACTGGCGGCTTATTGAAGTTGAGTGCAGAACCGCGAGCGGTAGCGACCGGGTTCTGGCACTCACGTTCGCAGCAGCAAGAAATATTGTGATTACAAGTTGACTCTAGCATCCGGTCGCTACCGCTCGCGGTTCCGCAAATTCTGTAGCGTTCGCCAGTGTTCAGGAAGAAGGTTGAGAAAGAGAGCATGCCCAAATACTTGATTGAACGCGAGATTCCCGGCGCGGGAAATCTATCCAAGGCAGACTTGCAGGCAATCTCGCAAACCTCTTGCGGCGTCTTGCAAAAGATGGGACCACAGATTCAGTGGGTGGAAAGTTATGTGACTGGCGACAAGGTATACTGTGTCTACGTTTCGCCCAACGAAGAAATGATTCGCGAGCACGCGCAACAGGGCGGCTTTCCGGCCAATCGAATCTCCGAAATCAAGGCAGTTATCGATCCGACAACGGCCGAAGAAAAACAAAAAGGAACGGCCGGATAAGCCGGCTTGACGGATTAGTTTTACACGTTCAAAGCAGAGCGGCCTCAAGCCGCCGCAGTGCAAAAAATTGGAGCTGTTATGAGCACAGAAGTTGTAATGCCGCAGATGGGCGAATCCATTGCGGAAGGAACTATCACAAAATGGTTGAAGCAGGTGGGCGACCGCGTCGAACGCGACGAGCCGCTGTTTGAAATCTCAACCGACAAGGTTGATGCGGAGATTCCGTCGCCCGCCGCCGGCACGCTGACTGAGATTCGCTTCAAGGAAGGCGAAACAGTAGAAATTAATACAACGGTTGCGGTGCTCGATGGCGGCTCGACTGCCGGCGCTGCGCCAGCGGCAGCATCGACGGAGACTGCCGCGAAGGAATCCGAGCCGGAACAAAAACAAAGCGAAGTTACGGCGGCCAAAGCGCAAAGTGCTGAAATACGAGTTGAGACTCCTCAAGCGCAGCCCGCAGCGAAAGCAGAAGTCACGCAACCAAAGGCAGCGGCCATCCCAACCTCGCAGGAACCGGCTGCGCAGAAGCCGGCGGTGGCGCGCAAAGAGACTGCACCACAGTCTGGCCAGGCAACCGGCAACGGCGGCAGTGCTACTGCTACTGCTGAAGAGCTGCGCCGCACAAAATCGAGCCCACTCGTTCGCAAAATCGCGCAGGAGCATGGTGTTGACATTGCTCGCCTCGAAGGCACCGGCATGAGCGGCCGGGTAACCAAGAACGACATACTGAGTTTTATCGAATCGGGCGCGCCTGCTGGGGCGCCGGCGCGCACAACTCAAGCCAGTTCCGCGATTCAGGAGCCCGCCGCCACGCCGGCAGCGAAATCAGCGGAAGGCGATCGCGTCGAACAGATGACTGTGATGCGCAAGAAGATTGCCGAGCACATGGTTGTTTCGCGCCGCACTTCTGCGCATGTCACCACTGTTTACGAGATCGACATGACGCGCATCGCCAAACTGCGCGAGCAACACAAGGACTCGTTCCTGGAAAGAACAGGCACAAAGCTTACGTTCATGCCGTTCATCTTCCAGGCCGTCAATAACGGTTTACGCAAGTTTCCCATTTTCAATGCGCAGGTGAGCGGCGATCAGATAATTTATAAGCGCGACATCAATCTGGGCATGGCCGTCGCCCTTGATTGGGGCTTGATTGTGCCGGTCATCAAACGTGCCGACGACCTCAGCATTTCCGGATTGGCCCGCGCGGCAAACGATCTGGCCGACCGCGCGCGCGCGAAACAGTTGAAGCCGGACGAGGTTGGCGGCGGCACCTTCACGATCACAAACCCCGGCGTGTTCGGTGGTTTGTTTGGGACGCCGATCATCAATCAACCGCAACTCGCGATACTGGGCGTTGGCAAAATTGAGAAACGCACCAAAGTCTTAACCACTCCTGAGGGCGAAGATTACATCGCCATTCGTTGGCTGGCATATTTCGCGCTGAGCTTCGACCACCGTGTAATCGACGGCGCGGATGCTGAACGCTTTCTGGCTTACGTTAAGGAACAACTGGAAGCAGGAGAGTTTTCTCTGTAACTCTGCACCATTAAAACGAACAAACCGCGGTGATAGATCTTTTATCAGGTTTGTCACCGCGAGTTGTTTGAGGCGCTCGTTATTGCGATCGAATGGCATTTAGATGATGAATGTCGCTATTGGGCGTCAGGCGCTTGACTTGATATAACGATGGCGATAAGTAATGGCGGATCATTTTTGCGGCGAACAACTTTGTCAGGAAATGTTCGTCAGGAATTCAACGATAGCTGCCCCGTTAGGCGAGCTGTTTTCACTTTCGAAAAATAAGGAGAGAGTTACTTATGCCAATCCCGAAGTTCAAGATGTTTTCCTCGCTGACGCTTACCATCTCACTCTTAGCTTTTTCAGCCGGCGCAGTTGTGGCCCAGACCACAACCGCCACCGTCGGCGCTCGTACAGTTGTGAGTGGACAGAAAATCAAAATCAAAGGTGTCGTAACCCGACGTGATTCCGACACTTTTATTGTCCGCGATGCCAACGGCGTTGATACCACTGTACGCCTTGACGATCGCACCAGCGTGAAAGCCAACGGCGGCTTTTTGCGCAGCGGAGCAAATTACGCGCAAACGCAAATTCTGCGCGGCCTGAATTTGGAAGTTGACGGCCGTGGCAATGCCTCGGGCGAATTGCTGGCTGAGAAAATCAGGTTCAATGAATCGGACCTGCGCGTGGCCCGCGCCGTGGAATCTCGCGCCGCGCCGCTTGAGGAACGTGCCAGTTCCACGGAAACGAAACTTAGCCAGGTTGAACAGAATGCCCAACGCCTGTCGGGTCAGATGGACGAACTCGCTGCGGTCGCAAACACGGCCAAGGGCGGCGCAAAAGCTGCGCAGGAAACAGCCGACTCGGCTGTCGCCGGTGTGAATGCCACCAATGAACGCATCTCAGCGCTCGACGACTATCAAGCGCAAGCCGTATTGGCGGTGAACTTCAAGGTCGGAAGTGCTGTGTTGTCGACCGACTCAAAAGCGAAACTCGATGAGCTTGCCACCAAGGCGCTCAATGCCAAAGGCTACGTACTGGAAGTTTCTGGCTTCGCCGATACGACTGGTAGCGTCGAGAGAAATCGCGTGCTAAGCCAGCGTCGAGCTGACAACGTCATTCGGTATCTGGTCGAGAGCCACAACATACCGCTGCGACGCATTGTTACTCCTTATGGCTTTGGCGAGTCGCATCCGGTTGCGGAAAACACGTCGCGCAGCGGTCGCGCGCAAAACCGTCGCGTCGAAGTCAAGCTGCTGGTCAACAAGGGTCTGATTCAACAGGCCCCGACGATGACCACAAGCTCGGGAGAGTAAATCAGACAAACCCCGACCAGAGATTGCCGCGGTGCAACCAGTATGGGTTCCGCGGCAACTAAGGCCATGAATCATGCCGCCGCAAAAGTTGTTAAGATGAACAAGTAAGGCCAGCGACGCGGGTGTTAACAACTGGCGGCATGAGGAATGGATTAATGAAGCAAGGAAATTGGGGAAAACACTTTAGGCCAGCGCTGCTTATCGCGGCGCTGGTTCTTTCATTTTATGCGGGCCGCGCCGCAGCGCAAACGATCAGAGACCTGCCGCCACCGCCTCCGGCGCCCACGCCTAAACCCACGCCGACGCCGGCTCCGCCCAAAGACGAAGACGTTGATGTCATAAAAGTAAACTCAAACCTGGTGATGGTGCCGGTTTCGGTTGTTGACGCGACGGGCCAACCGTTCCACGGTCTGCAACTCAATGACTTCCGTCTTGAAGAGGAAAGTCGTCAGCAGCAAATTGTGGAGTTGGGTAATCCGGATCAGGTGCCATTGGACATCGCGTTGTTATTTGACGTTTCGAGCAGCGTCAGCGAGAAGGGTTTCTTTGCTTTTCAACAAAGGGCCGCTGCCGCATTTCTCAAACAAGTTCTAAAGCCCTCTGATCGGGCCGCAGTTTTTACCATCACGGACCGGCCGCGCCTGGTGGAGCCTTTGGCTTCGGCGGAAATCGCAGCTGCGAAGCTGTTGACCATTCCGGCAGCAACGAGCCCGGTACCAACTGCGTTTTATGACACGGTGGTGGCAGCCGCAAGATATCTGAACGAAAAATCAGCGGACCGTCATCGCCGAGTTATAGTTGTTATCTCTGACGGTGACGACAACTTCAGCAGCCTCATCAAGGACCTGACCGTGGCTGAAGTGCGTGCGGAGCAAAAAGGAGAAACGACACCGCTGGCCGCCCGCCAGAATTTGCTCGAACGGCGACGACGCGCAGTTTTGGAAGTGCAGCGAGCAGTACAACAGGCTGACGGCGCTTTTTATTCAATTAATCCCGGCGGTCCATCAGTGCATCTGAACCTGATCAGCACGCGCGCGCAAAACGATATGGAAGCGATTGCGCAATCGACCGGAGGCACTGCCTTCGTACCTAATTCAGACAAAGATTTGGAACGTGTGTTTGGTGAAGTTGCCGCGGAGCTGCGTGGCCAGTACCTGTTGCAATACTATTCAAACTCACAAACGCCGGGCATGCAGTTTCGGCGCATTGCCGTGGCGATACCGACTCGTGCTGATCTGCGCGTGCGCGCGCGCCAGGGATACTACCCGAAAAGTACCAAGTGACAGGTGAAAAGTGAAAGGTGAAATGCAAAAGCTGCCATCCCTTCGCGTTCTTACTTGTTACTTGTCACCTGTCACTTTTCACTGCTTTTACCGCATCTCAAGCAAGACGTCAGTAAGGTGATTCACCACTTCCAGCAGTGTGCGTCCGGCCTTGTCAAACTGATTCGCGGCAGCTTGGTCTTCTGCGCTGGCGGCGCCCGCGGCAACGCCTGCGAGCTTGATGTAATAGCGCTGCAAGTCAGGCGTCGCACGAAAATCTATTTCCAGTTTGTCGAGTCCTTCGCGCACACTTTGAATGCTGTTGCGAACGGTCGTCTTATTCCGCGCCGCTTGCTCGAGAATGGCCGGTGACGCTTCGTTGCGCCGGGCAGCATCGTCCACGCCTTCGAGCCCTTTCGCTACGCCGCCAAGCAAATATATAAATCGCGTCAGAACCTTTATCTGATCAGCAACCCGCTGAGCGCCATCATGCTGAACATCAGAAGTTTTTGGCGCTGCACTTGAGCGAGTGGATTTCGTGGTGGCGCGTTTTCGCGTTTGCGCAAAGCTCGATACTGGAAAGAGCACGACTGCGATTATCAAAAGAGCTGCGATTCGTTTCACGATTATTCTCCTGTTGAACTAACAATTGGGTTACCAAAACTATTCTGGGCCTCGTTATGAGTCAAGTGGTGCGGACTCAATATCCGAAAACCGGAGCAGCGAGGTGAGATGCGAATCACAAGCAGCTCGCGCAAAGAGTACCTAAAGCGTACTGGAACGCAGCGGGCAGGAGCGATTGCGGCTTTGCCGCCGCACATCCGCGTAGCTCAGATTCCGAAGAATTTAGACACCTTGTGCAAAACCTACAAGCAAAAGCGTCCGTTGGCTGCCGGCGACTCTCGACTGTTAGAATGACGCGAAAGTTTCCCAACCGGGTTGCACTGTGAACAAGAACAAAAAATTGTTGGTCAAGCGATTGGGTCGAGTTGAATATGGCGAAGCGCTGGCGATCCAAAAAGCGACTGAACTCGCGGTTAAAGAGGGACGCGAGCCTGACACGCTGTTGTTGCTCGAACATCCGCACACATTGACGGTCGGCCGCCGCGGCGATAGTGCCGGCATTTTGATGTCGTCAGACTTGCTTGCGGCGCGCGGCGTCAGTGTCTTTGAGACAAATCGCGGCGGCAAGATCACCTATCATGGTCTGGGCCAGATTGTCGGCTATCCGATTATCAATCTCAGTCCCGATCGCGAAGACGTTCATGCCTTTGTGAGGGACCTGGAAGAAGTCCTGATCCGAACGCTCGCTGACTACGACATCGAAGCGTTTCGCATTGAAGGTCTCACCGGCGTACACACGCCGCGCGGTAAAGTGGCGGCGATTGGTGTGCATATCGCGCGCTGGATCACAACCCACGGCTTCGCTTTGAATGTGAACACCGACCTTAGTTTCTTTAATCTGATCATTGCCTGCGACGGCGAACAGGTAACTTCAATGCAGGATTTGTTGGGCCACGAAATTGACATGCCGGTGGTTGAGGAGCATATTGCGCGGCACTTCGCTGAGGTCTTTCAGATGTCAATAGCCGAACTTTCTCAAACCGTGGTCTGATGACGGTTCATTCCTGGTGCCCGCTGGTTGTGCAGGAACGCGCTCAATGCAGAACCCCGACTTGTCGGGGTAGCGACCGGATGCTACCGGCGACGAATGAAATAGAGCATTCGAGCGGCTTCAACATTGAATGCTAGCATCCGGTCGCTACCGCTCGCGGTTCTGCAATGGTTGCACTTCAAAGTTGAATTCGCGATTCCTAAATGCTGAATCTCGAAAAAATTAAAGAGGCTGCTGCTCGCATCGGCGGCCGAGTCCATCGCACGCCGGTCATTACTTCGCGTTCTTTCAACGAACGGGCAGGCTGTGAAGTCTTTTTCAAATGCGAAAATCTCCAGCGGGCCGGCGCCTTCAAGATTCGCGGTGCCACTAACAAAATCCTTTCATTAACTGAAGAAGAAAAGCT
The DNA here is from genome assembly GCA_035643935.1 of Pyrinomonadaceae bacterium. Lineage (GTDB taxonomy): Bacteria > Acidobacteriota > Blastocatellia > Pyrinomonadales > Pyrinomonadaceae > PSRF01. The sequence continues at coordinate 8,560 of DASQPM010000256.1, forward strand.
TCGTGGTGTGGCCGCGTTCTCATCCGGCAATCATGCGCAGGCAGTGGCGCTCGCATCGCGCG
>DASQPM010000257.1:0-2625 GCA_035643935.1 Pyrinomonadaceae bacterium
GTGAAGAACGGAAACGGAAAGGGCGGCTGCGGCAGAGGCACGGCGTTGAGCAAGCATTCGAGTTGGCCCAACTGGTTCGACAGAACGGGCGCTGAAAACAAAACTCCCTGCGCGCGCGTCTGTCCGGGGTTTAACCGCAGACTCAGCTCACCGCTACCCACCCTGATCTTCAAGTCCGCGGCCACGCCGGTCGAAGTCGTTGCATAGTCAACAACAAACCGGATGTTGGTAATAGGGCGCGTGCCGGCAAGGCGCTGAGCAATTGCATCTCGCAACACAGAAAACTGACCCGTGAGTTGAGGCTCGAGCAACACCGGTTCAAAGTAACGCCGATAATTGACTATGTCCTCATCGCTGAAATAGACGGGTATGTCCGCTGGGATCGGCAAAGGAAGATCAATGAACTGGGTTTCTACGATCTCGAACACATCTTCTACAAAACTACAGACCATGTAGTTCTCGTACAGGATCCAATGCAGCAGATTAGTGACGCGCGACAGCAACGGCGACACCCGGCCAATTTCTCGAGAAACGCTGGACTGCGTCTGACGCAAGGCGCTGGTCACGGTGCGGATTGCCTGGTTAACTATCGAGCGCGCGAAGTGCACGCGAGAATTGACCTCCAGTGACGTATCAATGTTAGTTGCCGTGCTCGCGTTGGTACCCACATTCGTACCCGCGCTCGCGCCCACGCCTCCAATAAGGCCGCCGGCAATTCCTCCCAGCAGCGCACCCGCGGGACCACCCAAAACACCGCCGATGATTGCCCCTATTCCTGCGCCCGGTGAACTAATTCCGGCCGAGACTCGGGAATCTACATTCGTAGCAACCTTGACCAGAGTATCGATGCTTGAAAGTTGACTCAGAGACGATTCCAGCACTTGACTCAGGTTTGAACTACTCTGCTCCGCCGTACGCGAGACGCTCTGCGCAAGCTGTTCCGCGGAAGCCAGCGTTTCTCGCAGCATTGTGCCCGGGTCCAAAGCTTCGACGTTGGCGAGCTCGCCAAGTGTGTAACCCATGAAGTCCCATTGCTGCAGGACGCGCACCAGGAAGCGACGGTTCTCTGGAATGGGCGGTCCACCACCCCGTGGATCGGCGACCATGCGCGGAATCGAAAATCGTACTTCCCGGGGGGTTTTTTGCGAGCGAAAATCGTTGCCGGCGGCGACGCCGCTGAAAATAGGATCGCTCACCGTTGGCAGCACTGCGGTGATGGTGTCGCAGAGATCGGTTGTGAAATCTCTGGGCAATCGCTCGAGCGGATTGTCTCCGTGCAAGGGGTCCGGCGCAGTCATGGCCATTGCCGCCGGCAAAGGTTCTGGCAGCGGTGGCAGCGCATCCAGAGTCAACTCGATTAGCGTATGTTGCTTAGGAAAGGAAGCAACGGAAACGTCAACTCTCTTACTGCGGTCAGCCAGTTCCACTATCCCCTCGGTGGGCGCTGTACGTTTCTTGACCGGCATTGGGAATTTCAGCAGCACGGAGCCATTGCGATCTGTGCGGCTGCGATCAAGAAGCTGGTCGGTATTTTTGTCCAGCAGACGCAGTTCGATTCCTGAACGCGTCGCCCCGGCTTTATCACGAAGGATAACCAGCACGACCGCGACCTGCCGGCCGTCCATCGCTTCCGTTCCCTTGTTTTGCAGCTTCGGTGGTCGATCGATGAATACGCCGAGGGTCGGTTTTCTAAGATCGGCAAGAAATTTTTCCGCTGCTCGTACTTTCAGCGGCTTCACAAACGAGCGGACCTCCGCATCGATGGCAGGCGGATCGGGAGTATAGATATTGATGTCAGGCGGTCGAAACTTCGCTGCTTCGATACTGGCAGCGGTATCTGCCGTTCCTTTACGCGAGCGAGGTTTCCTGGTTCTGTTAGCCATGACTAACACCTCCGAGAAGATGAGTGTGCAAAGACAAAGACCGATGCTTGAGAGAGAAATCGGCTTTTGAGGAAGGAACCCGTGAAGACTGAGGATTCTTTAACCTGAAAAGTGCGCTGAAAAATAGCAAAGGCACGCGGTCACTGTCAACAAAAAGGCGAACCTGTGAGTGGGTCAGTTTCGTTGCAAAAATCCGATAGACTTTAGAAACCTCTGATCAAGTGGAAGCGACAACTCTTTGGAGTGCGCTGACCTGTCAGCCTTTTGGCCGGTCGCGACCTGTCGCGGCCATGCCTGCTTGAGTTGATTCAACGATGCGGCGACTAGTCGCCGCGAACCAAAGAGGCGACTGGTCGCCGCACTCCAAGGAGTTGAGCATTTGTTCAGAGCTTTCTTTAGTTTGTCGCAGCGTTACGACAAGTTAAAGCTTATCGGACAACCCTTTCCAGAATTACGAACGCTTTTGTACGTGATCGAGGATATTTGTGGTGCGCTCGGTGACACTCGAAGGCGCATAAAGATCGCGCGCGGTATCAGCCTTCAACACCGGCGTGGCAACTGATTCAGAAAGTTTGTCAGCGATGGGGTGCTTGTTAATCTTGATCGCCATCGCCGCAAGCAGCCGGCCCACACCCGCAAACGCTGGAATCAGACCCACCAACCAAAGCACGCGTACTACGGGATCAACTTCAAAAGGAACGTTCGCAATTACATCGGCCGGCAGATGTAGATTGATCGCGTG
>DASQPM010000258.1:0-5360 GCA_035643935.1 Pyrinomonadaceae bacterium
TTTTAATCAACCGGGACTTTACAACGTTGGTTTAGGTAATGGGAACGCGATTGTTTCAGTGTTAAGCGGGCTGGCCCAGGTGGTTGGACTTGGCGGCAGTGGACAAATCAGCAAAGGTGAAATGCTGACGCTCGCGGGCGCCACGGCCGCGCAGGTTGTGTTATCACGGCTTGACGGTAGGAATGCGGGTTACCTGGTCAATGATTATTATTCTTACCAGTATCCCAATCACTACGACGGTCGCTATAGCACTTACGATGCGTACCTCGCTGATCCTTACTACTACGATCCTTATCGTCGCTATAACAGTTATCAATACGTCTCGAGCACGATACCTGGATTCTACGATCTGGATTACTACGGTGACTGGCGGGATGTCAGCGGCTATGGCTATGCGTGGAGTCCGCGAGTCGATTCTGGTTGGGCGCCCTATCAACAGGGCTACTGGATGAACGATTATCCGTATGGAATGACCTGGGTCTCAACTGAGCCGTGGGGTTATGCACCTTATCACTATGGCCGTTGGGCCTTTCTAAACAATCAGTGGTTCTGGATTCCAGACTCGGTGAATACCACGCCGCTGTATTCTCCTGCACTGGTGGCATTTGTGCCCATCGATGCTGATGATATTGGCTGGGTGCCACTTGGACCAGGCGATCCGTATGCGCCACGCTATTACGATGCCAATTGGCAGCCGTATTACTTGACGCGCACCAGCGTGGTGACAACGCAACTGGTAAATCTTAACGTGCCGGGTGCGGTGGCTGTTGTTCCGCTTCAGAATATTACGCAGGTGATCGATCCGAGAAGCATCAGGAGAGTAAACCCGCAGATGCTGGCGCAGGTGCGTCCGGTGCTTGATCCACTAACGCTGACTCCGCTGCGAAATGCGGTGGTGCATTCGGCGTGGGGACGCGGGAAGATCGACCTGCCGCCGGGCATCGCGAAAAAACTCAACGAGACGCAGGTTGTAACGAGTGCCGCGCCATTCGCGCCGCCATTTAGGAAAGATCTGGCTAAAGCGTTGCGAGTGGAAGCTGTGCCTGACAGGGCCAGGGGACAGAAACTTCAGTTCAGAGATGAACGTGGTGCCGCGCGAGCCGAGACCCAAATGGGCCAGACTGCCAATCCGGACGTCGATCAAGGGCGCAAACAAAAGATCGATCAGTTGGCGCCTGAGGCCGCAAAGGGTAATCGAGATGCGCGGCGACAGCTGCAGGAGCTACAACAGCAACAGCGCCAGGCAGACGTGACTCGAAGGCAAACTGAGCGCACTGCGGCGCAACAACAGCGGCAGCAACAAGTCGAACAGCAACGCATACAGCGTAACGCTATTCCGCAAGCTCGGGGAGAAGCAGTAGGACACCGCGAGCGGCCACAGCCGCAGCCGCAAGTGATGCAGCCGCGTGGGCGGCAAGACATTCCGCGTGCGCGTGAGCCGCAGGCACGGCCGCAGGTAGCGCCCCGGCAGCAAGTCATTCAGTCGCAACCGCGCGGGCGTCAGGATGTCCCGCGAGCACGAGAGCCGCAAGGTCGAGTGGATGTGCCGCGCGCGCAACCACAGCCGCAAGCTCAACGACCTGGAAAGCCCGATCATCCGGAAGGACCACCAACCCGGCAGGGCCAACAGCAGGGCGATAACGGTGGCGGCGGCAAAGGCAAAGGTAAGAAGCCTTAACGCTTCGAATAAGGCAGATACAAACGCCGGCCCTTGATGGGGCCGGCGTTTTTTTTGGACTGCGGCGGCTGGACGCCGCTTTAACGATGCCAGGGAGTCGAGTGTTTTCTCTTCCGAAGTCGTAACGCTAGCCAAAAGCGGCGTCGAGCTGCCGCAGTCCAAAACGCCTACCGCCGCCCTTCACTCATGGCGCCGCGAACTTTCGTAGCGATAATCACTTTGTCGCGTTGGCCGGTATCTTTAAGCGACTGCCCGAGCACAGTCTCCGATTCTCCGTAAGAATAAACGTCAGCTGTATCGAAAAAATTTATGCCGGCAGCGAGCGCGCGCGCGATCATTTCATTCGCGCTCGCTTGACTGACGACACCGATGTTGAAGAAATTCTCTCCGAACGTCATGGTGCCCAGGCACAGTTCGGAAACTTTAAGACCAGTGGAACCGAGTATGTTGTATTTCATATTCAGATAGTAAATGGTAAATGGTAAATCGTTGTCGATAGTCAGTCTGATTGAATGTGACCCGGCGATTTGAATTTCACAGCGATTCACGATTTACGATTGACGATTCACGGTTCTCTTACGGATGCGCAGCGAGTTTCTTGATCACGCCACCTTCGGCGTCGGCCAGCGGATAAACGACAATGAATGCTGCGGAGTCGATTGCGTGCGCGGCCGTTTTTACTCTTCCAATCTCCAAACGCGTCACCACACAAAAAAGAATGTCTTGCAAAATGCGATCGAGTCCGCCTTCTCCTTTGTAGATTGTTACGCCGCGATGCAAATCGCGAATGATTGCTTCCCTAATCTCCTCGCTTTTATCGGAGATGATCGTGATTGCGGTGTGTTCATCGACACCATGAATCAGAAAGTCGATTGTCTTGGAAGCAGCAAAATAGGTCAGCATCGAGTAAAGCGCCGACTCAATGCCGAGAAAAAACGCTGCCGCCGAGAAAATAACAATATTCAGCAGCAGAATTACGTCGCCGACTTTCAAGAGATGGCTGGTCTTACTGATGAGCAACGCAGCGATTTCAGTTCCATCCAACACTGCGCCACCGCGAATTGCCAGTCCAATCCCGGCGCCAATAAAGAAGCCGCCAAAGACTGCAGTCAGCAATTTGTCCGGTGTGACGTCGGGAAACTTGATGAACGCAAGGCAAAGCGATAGGCCGGCAATGGCCAACGTGCTTCTGATCGCAAACGCTCTTCCGATCTGGCGATAGCCAAGCACGATAAAGGGAAGATTGATAACCGGGATCAGAATCGCGAGCTGCCATCCGAGCACGTTCGCGAGCAGCATGGAAACTCCAGTCACGCCACCGTCAATAAAGTGACTCGATAATAGGAAGCCCTTCAATCCCAGCCCGGCCGAAAGTATTCCTAATACGATGAGACCGGAATCGAGTACTCCGTGAATAAATTTCTTCATGATGCTGCTCCTGCAAATAGACAAGAAGGGGGCGAGCCCCCTTCTTAACCTGAGAGACTCTCCCGATCGACTGTTCAAATCTCTCTTGAACGCCTTTCAGGCTCTAGAGTTCTGAAAGCGCTTCAAACTTAGCTGGTAGCGCTCAGTTCAGCCAAGCTCTGGGTCAGGAAGGCGGACTTCCCCCGCTCTTAGCTATCACTCGTCCCTAATTGTTCCCTCTTCTTCTTTCTTGCTCGCTTTGTTCCGGCGCGAGTTCATCTCCAAATATCCCAACCCCGCCAGCGCCACGGCTACCATTACCAACACAACAATAATTTCCGAACTCATGAAGTCTCCTCTTTAATTAACGGTTAACGGACGACCAGGGTCGCGCCTCACATACGACGCGACGCGTTCCAGTCACAAAGACGCGCTCCGTCTCCGCAGCGGAGATGCGAGCGAATCTGATTGTTAGACGGTGAAATTAGACGGAGACTGGCGGCGCGCGGCCCCGCGGTCGAAGAAGAGAGGACGAATGAAGTATTAAGCAGTTACGATCAGGCCCACGATGGCCCAACGCAGCGGCCGATAGTTGAAAGCGTTCGGGCGGCAGCGACGCAAAGTCCAGTGCCGGATGCCGCACGCGTTTTTGCTTTGACGCGAACAGGTGCGAATGCGCGCGCGGTGCATTCGTCACTGCATGCGGCTGGGAACTGTTTGCAGTATTGGAGAAAGATCCTGAGTCTTGCGGCGACTGAGCACCTGGCCGGCCGAAAGCACTTGACGCAACGCATAAGTGCGCCAGCACGCCCACGATGAGCAGCGCGCTGTACCAGTAATCGAGTCGTGTTGAGATCGATCTCTTCATTAACGCGTTGAGATTGTATCAGGCGCCGGAACTTTTCACCCGTGGGCTTTTATTTGGACTGCGGCGGCTTGACGCCGCTTTTGTTTAGCTAGCGATTTCGTAAAAGAAACCACGGACTCCTTCGCATCGTCAAAAGCGACGTCCAGCCGCCGCACTCCAAACTCACCCGGTTTGTCTTTCTGGTGCACAGCACATTTTATGCGACCCAAAAAGAAAATGCCGCGACTTCCATCGCGGCACTCGTTGATTAGGCTGCTTTTAGACACAGATATTAGTAATGCACGCCAAAAATCTGCTCTAAAATCTGCGCGGCGTTATGCTTCTCCTGTAATTGCGATTTCTTGAGTACTGCCGGTAACCAGCGTCATAGCCCTGCACAAACCCCTGGCGATAGGCCTGAGTCTGTGCGTTCTGGTAGTAACGCGATCGTTCCGGACTGTAGCTCTTGTTACTTCGTCCATCGTTGGCGCCGGTGTTTAGACCCTGCTGGTAACCGCGGTTTACTTCCTGATTGTTGTAACCGCCATTTCGATAGTACGGATCATTTCCATAGCCACCATTCCCATAGTAGGGATCATTTCCGTAGTAGCCATCATTCCGGTAACCACCGTTGTTTCCGCCATTGTTTCCATACGCCCCGGCGTACTGTCTGTAAGCCTGGTCATAGCCGCGCACGAACCCATCGCGAAAGGCCTGGGTCGGCGCGTCTCGATAATAGCGTGAACGCTGAGGACTATAACTTTGCCCACGTTGGGCATCGCTGGCACCCACGTTCACACCATATTGAAAACCTTGTTGTATGTCTTGATTGTTGTATCCGCCGTAACTTCCATTCGACCACTGCGCGTCGGCCGTCGTGCTGGTCACGGCAATCATGCCGAACATAAACGCGAGCGCAATAAGCGCACTGCCAAACGTCTTTTTCATATTTCTCCCCTCCATTTGAACTGGAAATTTGCAACCCTTGTGCCGCTAATCTTCTTTGAAAAGTGCGGCGATCATTTTTGAAAATGCTGCATTTTTCGCTAAAAAGCAGTACCCATTTCGTGCAGATCATGTTCGATCCGGTACGCGCATGTAGGACAGACTTTCCAGTCTGTGCCTTCACTTGAACTGCGGCGGCTCGACGCCGCTTTTCTTAATGGCGCGGCGCGCGTCGAGTCAAAACCATTTACCATTTACGATTTACCATTTACCGCTCTTAGCGATTCACGATTTACTGCTCTTAATTGTTACTATGCGCGCCGTGATCACTCCGGCAAATCCCCTATCAAGCGCTCCTGGAAGTTCATCAAGATGGACCAGCGCGTCTGCGATCGTTCTTTATCTCGCCGGCGCCAAACTATTGTTTCATCTGCTGACCGCCGGTCGTTATGGAATCTTTCGCGATGAACTCTATTACCTTGC
>DASQPM010000259.1:0-3222 GCA_035643935.1 Pyrinomonadaceae bacterium
CATCATGTTGCGTGATGAGATCGACTATGCGGAATTCCGACGTCGAGCCGTCGCAGCTCGGCTGGCCCGCGGAGGTCACAGGCCTAACGTGCCTGAGGTACTGATTGGGCAGCCGGCCTCTCCCGCGCAATAAGCAAATGGAGCGGCCCGCCTCGCCGAGCTCGCTGAGGGCTCACTCGGCGGGCCGCTCCAGGAGAGTGCGAAGTAAACCTCATGGACGATGACCGCATAGATGATTGATCGTGGCTTGTTAGCCTTGATCATTTGAGGACCGCAAACGGCGGTAAAACTAAAAACAATCAGTCTCATGTCAAAGAGCGACAACAGCACAAACAGCATACAGGCGCTGCGGCGTCGCGGTCAGAGTCTGCCTTTAAAACCTCTTGACTTCGAACAACGCTTCATAGATGACCTCATGTCACTAAGGCTTAAGGTGAATCAACAATAGCTTCCGAGGACAAGACCGCATGCAAGCAAGCCCCGCAATCCTTCGCAGACGACGCGAGCGTTGGTTTTACATTTCCATGGCGATCGCGGCCGTGATCACGGTCTTCGCCGGCTTCTCGCGCACTTATTATCTGCGGCCTTACTTCATCACCGCGCCACTGATGCCGCTGCTTCATCTGCACGGACTCGTGTTCACGTCGTGGCTGGCGCTCTTCCTGATACAAACCACGCTGGTCGCTGCGCACCGCACCGACATTCATCGTCGTTTGGGAATTCTCGGCGGCGTGATTGCCGGTCTCATGATTTTGATCGGCCCCAGCACCGCTGTCATCAGGGCCAGCCAGGGTGCAACTCCGGTGCCGGGCGTATCTCCGTTGTCCTTCTTAGTGGTCCCACTCGGCGACATGTTTGTGTTTGCGATTTTGGTGGGCGCTGGTTTCTATTACCGGCGCCGTGCCGCTGTGCACAAACGGCTGATGCTGCTTGCGACCATTTCGATTTTGGCGGCTGCAATCGCGCGCCTGCCTTTTGCGATTATGCAAGCCGGTCCGCCGGCGTTCTTCGGCATAACAGATGTGTTTGTGGTTGCTTGTCTTCTCTATGATCTGATTACGCTGAAGCGGATCCATCGCGCCACGGCGTTAGCGGCTTTGCTAATCGTCGCCTCTCAGCCGCTGCGATTGATGCTCGGCGGCACGCACGCATGGCTTGCCTTCGCGGGCTGGTTAACTAATCTGGCGCGTTAAGTAATCGAAGGCAGGAGCCTGGCGCTGGCTCCGATAACGTTTGGCTGCCAAGGCTTCGCACAAAATGTACTTAATTGTTCAGAACTTGAGTGACGCTGCTTGCGGCTTGCCGCCGCACAGTGCGGAAAGGCTCGGGCTTTCCGGAAGCGATCTCTCACCTCTTTTGCTGAGGCTGGGCCTCAGGAAAAAGTCATTAAGAAGAACTTAGCGGAAAGCCATAGGCATTCCGCATTGCGCGGCGGCAAGCCGCAACCTGATCGCTGCTGCCCGCCTAGATGCCAAAAAGGAAAACTTCAGCCCACGCAAGCGCCGCTCAACTACACTCAGCGAAACTCTCACTAGCAAGTTTATTCGCCAGAACGAATCGCGGACTCTTATTAGACGTCTTCGTTTTCGTGCTGAACATCTTTCTGATGCGTTTTCTGACGCATCAATTCATAAACGTCTTCAACGAAGCTTCAGCCGATGATCCAATAGCAAAACTAGTGCTTAGCCTGACGCTGTTGGCCATGTGGATCTTGCCACCGGCCGGCGCGGTAATGAAGCGCTGGCACTTTCATCAACGCCTAAAAGCTCGGGGCATTTCGGCTGAGGAGGAAGAGACGAAACTCGCTGGCTGCTTGTTCAACCCAATCTTTTATTTTTGCCTGAATCTGGTGATTACGTCGGCGCTGCTGGCCGGTTTCGGCGAATTCTTTTTGGGAAAGAATGCAGACAGTGGCCCGGTGTTCATTCCACTCGTAATCATCGGTTTGATTCTTACCATCTTTCAAACTTACCTGATCTATCGCTATTTCGTACCACCAAAAAAGCCGCCGCAGTCACCATTTTTGCTCAGTCAGCAAAGCGAGAATCTCGGCGACGTCTGCCTGTTCCTGAACATGATTCTGTTCCAGGTAGGCTGGAACATGTTGACGTTCGTCGACCTGGGCCATCCCAAGAATTTGCTGGACTTTCGCGGCAGGCTCTTCTTCCTGAGTTTCATTGCGCTATTGATTTACTTCCCGCCACGAATGTTTTATCTCGCCGAAGACATTCACCGCCGGCGCACGTGGGCAACCATGCTGCTGGCGAACTCCCCGGTGATCGCGCGCGTCCTCATCGGCACGGGATCGAATACAACTGGCTGGTGAATAAGAACCGTAAATCGTAAATCGTGAATCGTGAATGGTATGGGGTGCCTACGGCGCTTTGACTCGATGCGCGGCGCGCGACCCTTCAATTCACCATTCACCGCTTTTCATTGACAACTCCCCATTCCATGGCATACAAGCGCCTTGCTTTTCCACCTTCCGCAATAAGGGAGTCTCCCAATGAAGAAACTAACTCTGCTTGCAATCCTTATCGGTTGTTCTTTGGGATTTGTACAGCGAGCCCAGGCCCAGGAAAACTACACGGAAGGCCCGGTATGGGTGATCAATTATTATCGGACCAAGCCCGGTAAGTTTGACGATTACATAAAGTTCCTGCGAGCAAACTTTGCGAAAAGTGCCGCCAAGCAAAAACAGGCAGGCATCGTCGTTGATACAAAAGTACTGATCAATCCGGCCGTGAGCGGTCCCGAAGACTGGGACGTGGCCATTGCCTATCTCTATTCAGACTTTGGTCGCCTGAACTACAACCAGGCCACTGAGGATCAGTTACAGAAGATCGCAGCGGAAATCTCCGGTGAACGAAACAAGGAGAAAAGGGATACAAAACTCGATAACACGCGATTCCCACTCCGCGACTATATCCGCACCCGTTTTCTGCGCGAGATAACGCTCAAACCTTAGTCGTGATTCGGAACCGTGAACCGCTAATCGTGAACTATGGTCGTGAATGTGAACTGTTTCCGGTTCCCGGTTTACGGTCTCCGCTTCGCGCGCTATTTCCTGTTTGCTATTCGCACGATTTACGATTTATTATTCCGCGTCTTCGCCGCCAATTAGCTCAATTCTCGGACTGGTGCCTTAGTGTCCTCGCTAATCTATCTTTGACCGGAAAGACCGGAAATACGTTCAGTAACTAAACCTTCACCTTACTCACC
>DASQPM010000260.1:0-11657 GCA_035643935.1 Pyrinomonadaceae bacterium
CGTTGCGACAATTAAAGCTTATCGGCATCAATCGCACCGTTGACATTCGCGGAAAGCCGTTCCTATCATCGCGCAAAAGGCAGCCAGAAAGTCCGAATCGAGTTGACTAAATTCCCTCTAGCCAAAGCGTCGAGCGAACCCAGGAAACATCGCCAAGCCAAACGGGTTTCGCGCGGGCGTAATCTGTTTGCAGCTGATAAAAGAAATACGATGTTGCTGATCGTCGTCCTGCTGGCTGCAGCCTGTTCATCTATTACCAGTCAGCGCGACGTGCGCCCGCTTGTGTTACGCGACGTTCCCGCACAGCGACTCGCTTATCGCTTTGAAGCCGATATCAAGGCGCCCGATGACATAAAGAATGAAGATACAGGTGATAAGATCGAGGCCATCCAAATCGATTTCAACACCCGGCGAGAAAATGACGCGCTGTTGCGAACCGTGCGCTCGCCCGATGGCCAGCGTGCACTCGTTCTTTACGGCACGGAAGATCAGCCCAGCCCCGCCTTTAGCATCGATATTTATTCGTCCGACGGTCACTTTCTGCGAAACCTGACTCCGCCGGATCTTTCCTGCGTATTTCCGGAAACTGTAGCCTGGTCGCCTGATGGAAACTTCATTACCTTTATCGCCCACCGTGGCGTGAAACCAACGCCGACGCCGACACCGCCCGGCGCGACTCTGCCTGAAACTGCTGAACCTTCGCCGCTGCCTTCAGTCGCTCCGGCTTTTCCCGCTGTGGCAATGTTTAGTACCGAGCAGATCTATATTTGCAATCGCGATGGCTACGATTTGAAACCACTGACAACGCGCGAAGGTCTCATTTATTTTTATTCTTCATGGGCGCCGGATAATCATGCGCTGGTCGCGCTGGCATGCAGGGAGAGCGAATGGGATGCACGCGAAAAGGAATACAAGCTGCCGGCGGGTAGGCCGCGCCTAATCACTGTCGACGGAGCTGAGCGTCTGCTTTCTGACGATCTGAGCGAGGCTTTGCCGGCCTGGTCGCCGGATTCTTCAAAAGTAGCGGCCGCCTTTGATGCTGATGTGATGATTTTCGACGCAGCTACAACTAAGCCAACGCAGGCACGCATTCGACTGAGGGATGCCTTGATTGCGGCTTCCAGGATTTACGAAGAGAAGAGGCCGGCAGGTAACAAAACGGGCGACCAAAACGCAAGCAAGCCGGAAACAGCAAGTACTTCTCAGTCTGCCATTCCAGCATCCTTCAACCCCATTGTGCGGCTCGAGTGGCCGGCGCCAGAAAAGCTTTTTCTGCAAACAGCGTACGTTCGGCTGCTACCCAACGATTCAATCAGCACCTTCCAACGCTGGCATTTATTATTGATTAGTCCCCAAGCAGCCGTCTTGAAGTAAACTCTATCGCCACCTATTTCCATATTGCGTGCGCCTTCCTTTTCCGCCCGTAGAGGTTCTCGCTGAAAAATCGACCCGCGCCGCGCGATGAGGTGAGCCTAATTGGCAAACATCCAAAATCTTCAAGACGTTTTCAAATTCATGGATGAGAACGCATTGTCCTGGCCCGTCAGCAGTTAAGCTGGCGGGCCATCGTCATTTCTTCACGCTTGGGATGTCGCGCAAATAGTTCTTCACGACTTCAAACTCGAATCTAAGTTCCTTGCCGCGGCAAATCGACGACAAATAGAACTCCCAAAACTTTCGTGTAAAGCGAAATGCCTGTGAATGTTGATCGAGGTTGGTTATCCACTCCAGTCCCACGGCGCGCCAAAGATTCGCCAACGATACGTACGTCGTGACCGGTCGCAATTCGACTGTCGTATAGAACGGAAAAGGCGTGCGGTCGGGCATGAAGCAGGTGAAGGAATAACTATTGAAATGGTTTCGATGAGTCGGATCCGTGGCCCAGTCGGGGTTTGTACAGTGAGGCGTAACCACCTTTATGCGCCCGCCAGGTCTGGTAATGCGGTGCAGTTCGCTGACAAAAGACATCACATCGGGAACGTGCTCGATGACGTGACGGCAGATAATCTCATCGAACTCGTTATCAGCAAATGGATAAGGCAGTACGCCCAGATCGTGCGTAACATCGGCGTTAGCGCGGGGATTTGAATCAATGCCGATTGCACCGGGATACTTGTTCTGACCGCAGCCAACATCAAGAATTTTCTTGCGCTGCGGAGATGTGACGGAGGTTGATTGTACCGGGACAGTCATCAGGGCTCTGCATCAATTCTTTTGAAAAACGAATTGACTGAACGACTTTAGATCAAGCGGATAAACCGGAACCTCGAGTTTGCTCGTTAATTCTTCCAAATTCATGCCGTCGAGCATGATGTCTTCATCGCTTTTCAGAGTCGTTTTGGGAATGATTGTGAAAGCGCCGCTGATGCGATGCTTCGCGTTCAGGAAATCTCCCCCCGTCAGCAGTCCAGCCACAGATACATCGCCACCGAAATAGTTGTTGGCGACGCCTTCAACTCTAAGCTTTGCACCGAAGCGCACGTTGAAATCTTCGATCGCTTTTTGCAGTTCCGGCGCGAAGAGCGTACCGGTAAATATGGTGCCGTTAAGTCTTTCAGCAGCCGGTAAAGACTGGCGCGTCGCCCTTTTAACCAGCGAACCAAAACCATTCTTGAATGACCTCACCATCCCCACGCCATCTTCAATTTGCGGCAAGTCGCCATAGTGCGCGCGTGCAGGCACCGCCGCGCCGGCGCGCAAATAGATCTCGTCACCGAGAAATGCAAAGTTGGTTCCCAGTTGCTTTCGCAACTCCTGCTGTAATTTGCTGACCCTATCGATCGTCTTCCGGCAAAACTCAGGCGTCACCGCGGTTAGTCTCGAATCTGTGTTGTAGCGTGTCAGGCCCAGGGGAACGATTGCGACGCTCGAGATGCGCGGATAATCCGCCGCCAGATCGCGAATAGTTTGTTCGAGCACCTGGCCGTCATTGATTTCCGGACAAAGCACAACCTGCGCATGAATCTCAATGCCTGCATCAAGCAGCTCTTTCAGCTTGCCGCGAATGTCTGCGCGCTGTTCATCTACGCCCAGCAAATACGCACGAACTTTTAGATCCGTTGCATGAATAGAAACGTACTGCGGCGTCAGTCTCTGCTCGATGATGCGTAGCATTTCATCGTCAGTCAGCGAGGTGAGCGTGGTGTAATTGCCGTAAAGGAACGACAGCCGCACGTCCTCGTCGCGGATGAAAAGCGAAGGGCGAGCGTCTTCAGGATTGCCTTTGCAAAAACAGAAAATGCATTCGTTGGCGCACTGTCGCGGCACAATCTGCTCAAAGCTAAGACCAAAGTCTTCGCCTTCGCTTCGTTCGATCTGTAGTTCCCAGTCCTCGCCACTGGCCTTGCGCACTTCCATCATCAGCTCGGTTTCACCTGCCGTCTGAAAACGAAAGTCGAGATAGTCGCGAATGGTCCGGCCGTTAACCTTAATGATCCGATCGCCCGATTCGAGTTCCAGTTCAAAGCCCAGGCTTTCCGGCGACACCTCGGCTATCTCGACGCCACGGCGACGAATGCCAGTGACTGCCGGAGTGACCGCAAATTCGTACATGTTGGGAATAATGTCCGACAAAGTTTAGTTTGTCGAGCGGACGATGTTCGGCAAACTTCAGAAAGCTCTGAACAAGGTCAACTCCTTGGAGTGCGGCGGCCCGGCGCCGCTTTGGTCCCCGCATCGTTGAATCAACTCAAGCAGGCGTGGCCGCGACAGGTGGCGACCGGCCAAAGCGCTGCCAGGCCAGCGCACTCCAAAGAGTTGTTGCTTCCACTGGATCATGAGGTTCCTTGGCGGAGTCAACGCCAAACAAGAGTTTGCCGGACCACAGCGAACAAAATCATCAATTTTATTGACAATCTGAGTCGGCTTTGTTAGTTATGCAGGTCGTTTTAGAACCATCCCATAATTTATAGTTTGTCCGGCTTTCTCCAGCCTGAATCTCTGAGTACGACTAATGAACAACAAACTTAAGCCAGCACTTCTGGGTGGATTGATCGTAGGGATATTTTCGGCGATTCACTCCTTAATTCCCATCGTCAGCATGTGCTGTTGCATTTGGAGCATTATCGGCGGCGGCCTGGCGGCATTCCTTTACATAAAGAGCTCGCTGACGCCCGTGCAAATGGGTGAAGGCGCCCTAGTCGGCGGCCTGGCGGGAGTTGTCGGCGGAATCATTTACGTCGTCATCTATTTACCCATCGCCCTATTGTGGGGGATGGCAACAATGGAACAGCAGTTGAACCGCAGCGGCGTGCACCTCCCTTTTTCGGGCGCCATTCTCATGGTTGTCGGCAGCATCATCGGCGCGGTCTTGCTCGCACTGTTGGCGGCCCTTGGTGGCGTGATTGGCACGGCCATCTTTGAGAAGCGTAAAGGCACCAACGGAGCACCGCCACCGCCGCAGAATTTTGGCGGCCCCGGAAACTATGGAACTGGTGTGTGAAATGCAACACGCGCGGCGTAGATTGTCATGCAAACTCAGGAGAAAATACTTAGATGTCTCAACAGTGGATGCCACCGCCGCCGCCAATAGATGCGCCGGCTAACGTACCGAACTATTTGGTGCCAGCGATTCTTGCGACACTGTTTTGTTGCTTGCCGGTGGGAATCGTTTCCATCATTTTCGCCACTCAAGTGAACAGCAAAGTTGCCGCTGGAGATATGCAAGGTGCGATGGCCGCATCCAAGAGCGCAAAACTGTGGCTCATTGTGTCAGCCTGCCTTGGACTCCTGGTTTGGATAGTTGTGATCTTAGCGAATGTTCTCGGATTGTTGGCTGGCATTGCCGGGTCAAGGTAGGTCACTAGAAGCTCCGGCCAGTCGTTCGAGTTTGAGTTTGGAAAAGTTAGGCCAAAAAAACCAGATTAGGAAAAACAATGACGAGATATTGCACAAAATGTGGCGCCGTAAATGATGAAAGCGCGCAGTTCTGCACGAGCTGTCATGCGCCTATGAGCTCACCCGGCGGATACCAGCCAATGCAGTCCGTGAATCAAGGTTCTTCCGGGCCGATGACCGATTGGAAGGCCATGGGCGCTGATAAAAAAATTGTTGCCGGAATTTGCGGCATACTGCTTGGCGGATTTGGCGTTCATAAATTCGTCCTCGGTTACACCACCGAAGGAATCATTCAGATAGTCATCACGGTACTCACCTGCGGGGCCGGCTCGATCGTTGGCTTGGTGGAAGGGATTATCTATCTAACAAAGTCTGACGAAGAGTTTGTGAGGACCTACATCCAAAACAAGAAGGGTTGGTTTTAGGATCTTGATGTTTCGCCGCCGCGTTGCGCCTAAAATATTTCGCCGCGCGCAACGCGATGCAAAGGGTGTTACGCTGCATTTCCCGCCAAACAATCCCGCATGATAGTTTAGCTGTCTCGTGATGTTTGCTGAGACGTTAAATCCTCGTTTGCTGGCTGTGTTCAGTTGGTTGACTCTGGCTGTCGCCGGAGTTTATCTGTTCATTTTTGAGCCCGGAAAATCAGGCTTTTTTCCGGCTTGCCCCTTTCGCACGTTGACCGGATTTGCGTGCCCCGGCTGCGGCAGCACGCGCGGATTGCATGCGCTGGTCCATGGCGATGTGGTCGCTGCATTCAAGTTTAATCCGCTGCTGGTCCTGTCATTGCCGTTTTTAGTGTATGCGTTCGTGCGTTTTACAAGCGCTGCAATCCACGGTCGACAGTTAAAAGGAAATCAGCTCGACGCGAAATATATCTGGACAATCTTCGGCGTTGTTTTGTTCTTTTGGATTTTCCGCAACACTCCGTTTTATCCATTTGCCTCGTAATCTTTCCACGTCATTTCATGTCTGACGCAAATCAAAACCGCAAGGAACGGGTGCGTGCTTTCTGGCAAGCCAATCCCTGCGGTGTGAAGTTTGCAGACGCGGAACCAGGGACGCGACGCTTTTACGAACTCGTCGAAGCCCACCGGTACAAGAAGGAATGGCATATTCCATCGGCGGCAGATTTTGCCGCCGCGCGCGGTTTGAAAATTTTGGAGATCGGCTGTGGCTTAGGAACCGACGGTGCACAATTTGCCAAGGCTGGCGCCGATTACACTGGCGTCGATCTGACCGACGCAGCGGTGGAGTTAGCGCGCAGACGGTTCGAGTTGTTCGATCTGCCAGGCAAGTTTCAAACAGCAGACGCTGAGAAACTCGACTTTGATGATGAGAGCTTTGATCTGGTCTATTCGCATGGCGTTCTGCATCACACGCCCGATACTGCAAAAGCAGTCCGAGAAATTCATCGAGTGCTTCGTCCTGGTGGGCGCGCGATCGTTATGCTGTACCATCGCAATTCTTATAACTATCGCGTAAACATTTCCTTGCTGCGTCGAGCCGGCGCGCAATTGCTGAAGTGGGACAGCGGAGTGAGCCTGGTCCATAAGCTGACCGGTGAGCCGCTCGACAACCTCCAGGAACATGCAAGATTATTGCGGACGCAAAAGCAATCGTATTTGGGCGACGAAGAGTTTTTGAGTCAAAACACTGACGGCGCCGGCAATCCCCTGGCTCGAGTTTATTCGCGACGGGAAGCAGGCGAGCTTTTTCGAGATTTTTCTAAGGTGACTTTGAAGACCTATTTTTTAAACAAACGCTGGCTACCGCTGGTTGGGAAACTGCTGCCACGCTCGTTGGAATCTCAGCTCGCGTCACGCTGGGGCTGGCATTTGTGGATATATGCTACTAAATAGTCGTTGGGTAGTTGTCAGTTGTCAGTTGCAACGCAGTCGCTGCTGCAATATCTCAACGGACAACTGACGACTGACCGACGTACAAATGAAGAACATTCTAATTACAGGCGGCGCGGGGTTCATTGGTTCGCACCTGGTCGATCGTTTGCTGGCAACGGGCGAAGGGCAGATCACCGTCGTTGACGACTTCAACGAGTTTTACGATCCGGCGATCAAAAGCGAGAATGTCCGGGCGCAAACTGAAAACGCTAACTACCATTTGTTTAGGATTGATATTCGCGATAGGCCCGCGCTGGAAAAAGTTTTCGCTGGCACCGACTTTGATTGCATCGTTCATTTGGCCGCACGCGCGGGCGTGCGGCCGTCCCTGCAACAACCACTGCTTTATGCCGAAACGAATGTAAACGGCACGATGAACTTGCTGGAGTCAGCGCGCGAACACAACATCAAACAATTTGTGTTTGGTTCTTCATCGTCGGTTTACGGAATAAACGCAAAAGTTCCCTTTAGCGAAGACGATCCTATTCGCCAGCCAATCTCGCCTTATGCCGCCACCAAGGCGGCCGGCGAGTTGCTTTGTCACACCTATTCGCACTTGTACGGCATTCGCTGCGTTTGCCTGCGCTTCTTCACCGTATATGGCCCGCGCCAGCGTCCGGACCTTGCGATTCACAAGTTTGCTCGTTTGCTAACTGAAGGCAAATCGATTCCGGTTTTTGGGGATGGTACGACGCGCCGCGACTACACCTACATCGACGACATCATTGCCGGAGTTCGTGCGGCCATCAACTATGAAGCAAGCAACTATGAAGTAATCAATCTGGGCGAGTCGCGCACGGTCGAGCTGCGTGAGTTGATTTCATTGCTGGAAAGAGAGCTGGGAGCAGAAGCTAATATCGATCGCCAGCCGTTGCAACCCGGTGATGTGCCGCAAACGTTTGCCGATATCACGAAAGCGCGGCGCTTGCTTGGTTATGATCCACAGACACAGATCGAACAAGGTATTAAGAAGTTTGTCGAATGGTTTCGAGGAAGCAAAGCTTCTTAACACTAGAAAAACACTGAAAGGATGCGCCAACCTGGCCCAGCGTAGACCCGCTGAGTTCAAAGGTTCTTTCGTCCTCTCGCGACCCTTTCAGGGTCGCAAAGACATGATTTATGGCCGGCAACCCAGGGTGGCGCGCGAAACGCGCTTACCCTGGGCTATTATATTTCACGCTTTCAGCGTGAAGAAATTGAACCGATGGCAAGTAGCCCGAACATAATCGATGAACCGCTGCCGCGTGAGATGCAGCAGCACACCTACTCGATCATGCATCGGGTCGAGGAGACGCATTGGTGGTTTGTCGGGCGCAGAAAGATTATCGAAAGCTTTCTCAAGCCAGTTTGTGTTGGGCTAAAGTCTAAAAACCCGCGCGGGAATCGCTCAACATTTTGGATGTTGGTTGCGGCACCGGCGCAAACCTGGAAATGCTTTCGCAGTTTGGAAATGCCGAGGGAGTTGATGTCTCAACGGAAGCACTCGAGTTTTGTCGCCGTCGCGGCTTGCAGCAGGTGAAACAAGGGGCGGCTGAGGCGCTGCCTTACGAGAATAATTCGTTTGACCTGGTTACCGGGCTTGATGTGGTTGAGCATCTCGATGACGATGTTGCCGGCCTGAAAGAAATGCGGCGCGTGTTGCGCGCAGACGGCAGGACGGTCCTGTTTGTGCCGGCATTCATGTTTTTGTGGGGCGTGCAGGACGACATCAGCAATCATCGTCGACGCTATACCATGGCCGGTTTGAAAGAAGCGGTCAGAAAAGCAGGTTTTGAAATTGAGCGTGCGAGTTATGTAAACCTCAGTTTCTTTGCGCCGATATTATTCGGCCGGCTGCTAATGCGTGCTACCGGCTTGCGTCCTGCTTCGGAAAACAACATCACGATAGGTGCGCTCAACGCAGCTCTGGGAAAACTGTTTGGGGCCGAACGTTTTCTTTTGCGGCATTTGAATTTTCCGTTTGGCGTTTCCATCATTTGCGTGGCACGACGGGTTAAGTAGGACAGACATTCCTGTCTGTCCCGGCATGTTTGTTAGCCCTTTCAAGATTGCAATGGCGGGCCGCGCCTGCCGCTAAACAACCCTGAGATTTGAATGAAAATCTACGACGAAGAAGAGACGCTGCCAGATAGCTCGGCCATTTCAATGACCGGCGCCAAGCCGGAAGTCTCTGTTTTCCTTCCCGTCTACAACGAAGAACCAAATCTTCTGCCGCTGCATGCAAAGCTGGACGAAGCTTTGAAGGCCCTGGGCCGCACTGCGGAGGTAATCTATGTTGACGACGGCTCGAGCGATGGCAGCCTAAACGTGCTCCGGGAAATAGCTCGCCTGGACGATCGCGTTCGCGTAGTTGCCTTGAAACGAAATTATGGTCAGACCGCGGCGATGGCAGCGGGCATCGATGCGGCGCAGGGCGATGTGCTTATTCCCATGGACGCCGACCTGCAAAACGATCCGGCAGACATAATCCGCCTGCTGGACAAAATGGCTGAAGGCTACGATGTGGTTTCAGGTTGGCGTAAAAATCGCCAGGACAAAATGATTACGCGCAAAATTCCTTCGATGATCGCCAATCGCCTGATCTCTTGGATTGGCGGCGTTCCACTTCACGATTATGGATGTTCACTGAAAGCATATCGGCGCGAATCGCTCGAGGACGTCAAACTTTACGGCGAGATGCATCGCTTCATTCCGATTTACGCTGCCTGGGCAGGCGCCCGAGTTACCGAAATTCCGGTAGCGCATCATCCACGCACAATGGGCCATTCAAAATATGGACTATCGCGCACGATCAAAGTCATCTTCGACCTAATCACGATTAAGTTCATGGCTTCGTATCAAACCAAGCCCCTTTATCTTTTTGGCTGGGCCGGGCTGCTTACTTTTGGTGTTTCGCTGCTGTCCGCCTTGCTCGCCTGCTTGATGAAGTTTGCCGACTGGCCACATCACGCGGACTTTATTCAAACGCCTTTACCGGTAATGGCGATGGTGATGCTCGTACTGGGAATTCAACTTTTCCTGATGGGCCTGCTGGCGGAAATGCTCGTGCGCACTTACCACGAGTCGCAGGAAAAACGCATCTACGCGGTCCGCGAGCGTATTGGGTTTGATGATGAGTAGGAAGTGCTGAGTGCTGAGTGCTGAGTGCTGAGTACTGAGTACTGAGTGCGCCTGGTCCTGGAAAACGGGAACCCAGGTCCAGCTTGATGTTTTTTCTTTTACTCAGTACTCATAACTCAGTACTCAGCACTTAAATTCTATGTGCGGCATAACCGGTTGGGCCACTCTTGATTCATGCACGCCGCCCGCAGAAGGCGCTGCGGACCTGTTGCACGCAATGTGCGAGCGTATGGTCCATCGCGGCCCCGACGGCGAGGGTCTGCTTGTGTCTACCGGCGTCGCGCTGGGAATGCGACGGCTGGCGATCATCGATCTCATTACCGGCGATCAACCCGCATTCAACGAAGACAAAAGTGTCGCGGTAATTCTTAATGGCGAAATCTACAACTACCGCGAACTGCGGCGCGCTCTCGAGCAGCGCGGCCATTCGTTTCGCAGCGAGTCAGACACCGAAGTCTTGCCTCATCTTTATGAAGAGCACGGCGCGGCGATGGTGGAACACCTCAACGGCATGTTCGCCTTTGCTTTGTGGGACACAACGCGCCAGAAGCTGCTGATAGCACGCGATCGTTTTGGTGAGAAGCCGCTTTATTGGGGTGTCTTTGAAAATACCTTGCTATTCGCCTCGGAACCAAAAGTCCTGCTGGCCCATCCGGCGGTTAAAAGTTCCCTTAATCTCCAGGCACTGCGCCAGTATCTTTCCTTCGATTATGTGCCCGCGCCGCTGTCGATTTACCAGGGCATCAACAAACTTCCCGCCGCGCACACGCTAACGCTTGAAGATGGCGAAATAAAAACTCAAGCCTATTGGCGCCTCAGCTACCAGACTAAACAACCTGCCCCAAATGAAGCGGATGCGGCTGAACATTTGCGCGAGCTGCTCGCGGATTCAGTTCGCATGCGCCTGGTTTCTGACGTGCCACTGGGCGTGTTGCTATCAGGTGGAGTTGATTCATCGGCAATCACGGCGCTTGCGGTGCGGGCGTCGTCAGAGCCGGTGAAGACGTTTTCGATCTCGTTTGCCGAATCTTCTTTCGACGAATCGCAATATGCCAGGGCGGTAGCAAAATTTCTCGGCACCGATCATCACGAAGAGCGTTTGAGTGCGAACCTGGCAGCGAACCTCGTTGGCGAGATTGGTTCGTGGATGGACGAACCGTTTAGCGACCCTTCGCTGGTGCCCACTTATCTGCTTTCGCGTTTCACCCGCAAGCATGTGACCGTTGCGTTGGGTGGCGACGGCGGCGACGAGTTGTTTGCGGGTTATCCGATGTATAGCGGCCATCGCTGGGCGGAAATCTATGCTCGCATTCCCCGCCTGGTGAGATCGGGAATGATCGAACCGCTGATTGGTTTGCTTCCTGTCAAAACAAAGAACCTTTCGCTTGACTACAAAGCGACGCGCTTTGTTACCGGCGCGAGGTACGATGCCGTGGCGCGTCATCACGTTTGGTTTGGATCTTTTACTCCTGAGCAGCAGGAAGAGCTGTTGACTTTGGAAGTCTTGCACGAAACTGATGGCGACGTTTATCGAGACGCTCGGCGCATGTTGCTCGAATGCGAGTCGTCGAATGTTGTCGAACAAATGCAGAGCCTGGACACGCGGCTTTATCTCGCTGAAGACATCCTGACAAAAGTTGATCGCGCGAGCATGGCAGTATCGCTTGAGGTGCGCGCGCCTTTTCTGGATGCGCGTGTGGCCGAGTATGCAGCGTCGTTGCCGGCGAATTACAAACTGCGCGGCCGCCAGACGAAATACATTTTGAAGCGCGCCATCGCGGATCTTGTGCCACCATTTGT